>JAGRKR010000289.1 GCA_020442225.1 Hyphomicrobiaceae bacterium
GCTCGGCCTGCCGCCCGAGGCGGTTCCGGCCGGCGGCGCCGCCGGCTCGGCCGCCTATCTCGTCGGCGTGTTCGGACCGGCGGTGATCGAGGTTACGCTCGCCCGCATCCGGGGGCTTCGATCCGGGGACGGGCCCGATGCGTGAGTTTCTCGGCCTCGCGGCCCGGCTGCGCTGCGGCGACGCCGATCCGTGCCGGGTCTTCCGTCACCGAATGCGGGTCGGCCTCGCCGTCGCCGCCCTGATCCTGCTCCTCTCGCTGCTCAGGTAGCCATCCCATGCACATGACCGACGGGGGGCTTCTGGCCCTCGCCCGACACGAGGGCATCGTGCCGGCGCCCTATCTCGACGTGAAGCAGGTCTGGACCTTCGGCGTCGGCCATACCGCGGCGGCGGGCGCGCCCGATCCCGGCAGGCTGCCGCGCGGCATGCCGGCCGATCTCGATGCCGGCATCCGCGAGGCGCTGCGGCTGTTTCGGGCCGACCTCGGCCGGTACGAGGCGGAGGTCACGCGCGCCGTGACCGTACCGCTCGCAGACCACGAGTTCGATGCGCTGGTGTCCTTCCACTTCAACACCGGCGCGATCGCGCGGGCGGCGCTGACCCGCGCGCACAATGCCGGCGATCGGACGGCTGCGGGTGCGGCGTTCATGAACTGGCTCCGGCCGGCGTCGCTGCGCCTGCGTCGCGAGGCCGAGCGCGATCTCTTCCTGCACGGGCGCTATCCCGAGGGGGCGATCCCGGTCTGGGCGGTTGATGCCAACGGCCAGGTCGATTTCTCGCGGCCGGTGCGCCGGCTGACCGAGCCGCAAGCGCTGGCGCTGCTGCACCCCGTGCCTCCCGCCGAACCTGCGAGCCAGGTCGCGTCCGCGTCTCGGCCGAGCGGCTGGCTCGCCGCGCTGCTCGCTTCCCTTTCCGCGGCCTTCCAACGGAGCTGATCCCCATGCGCTACGTACTTCCGACGTCCTTGACCTGGTGGGCGGGCCTTGCCGCGATCCTGATCGGGCTCCTCGCGCTCGCGCTGCCCGAGTCCGGCCCGCTCGGCGACCTCGCCGGCGTGATCGCCCAGCTGATCGGCGCCAACGACGCTGCACCGGCCACGCTGATCACCCTCGGCCTCGGGCTCATCGGCCTGCGCGATCGGCTCGAGCGGGCGATCCAGAGCCGCGAGACGCGATGAAGAGCCTCCCGCCCACGCTGCAGGCACATCTCGACGGCGGCACGACCACGCTAGCCTGGTGCTGGAAGATCGAGCGGGCCGACGGCGTGGTCTTCGGCTTCACCGACCACGACCGCGAGCTCGAGTTCGGCGGCGTCACCTACGAGCCCGACTCCGGCTTCGCCGCCTCGGAGATCCGGAGCGGCACGGACCTCGCGGTCGACGCCCAGGACGCTGAGGGCGTGCTGACCTCGGACACCATCACCGAGACGGACATCCTCGACGGCCGCTGGGACAATGCCGCCGTCGAGGTGTGGCGGGCGAACTGGGATGCTGTCGACCAGCGGGTGCTGATGCGCCGCGGCGCCATCGGCCAGGTCCGCCGCGGCCGGCTCGCCTTCGACGCCGAGGTGCGCTCGCTCGCGCACGTGCTGAACCAGACCGTCGGGCGCACCTTCCAGCACGCCTGCGACGCCGAGCTCGGCGACGCCCGCTGCGGCGTCGATCTCGACGATCCGGCGTTCCAGGCGACCGGGTCGGTCACCACTGTGACTGGCGACCGCAGCTTCGCGGCCTCCGGGCTCGGCGGCTTCACAGCCGGCTGGTTCACCCTCGGTCGGCTGACCTGGACGAGCGGCCCGAACGCCGGCCGCGTCGCCGAGGTCGCGAGCCACGACGTCGCCGCTGGCGCTCAGCGGCTAACGCTGCTCGAGGCGCCGGTGCGGCCGATCGCGGTGGGGCATGACTTCGTCGTCCGCGCCGGCTGCGACAAGCGGCTGGAGACCTGCCGCGACCGCTTTGCCAACGCCGTCAACTTCCGCGGCTTCCCGCACATCCCCGGCCAGGACACAGTAGTGCGCTACCCGAACCGCGGTGACGCGAATGCGGGAGAGGTGCTGTGAGAGCCGCTGATCCGGACCGTGTTATTGCCGCGGCGCGCGGCTGGCTTGGCACGCCCTATCACGACCAGGCGAGCGTGCGCGGCGTCGGCTGCGACTGCCTCGGGCTCGTCCGCGGGGTCTGGCGCGAGCTCTACGGCCCCGAGCCGATGCCAATCCCGGCCTACAGCCGTGACTGGGGCGAGACCGGCATGCGCGAGCCGCTGGCCGAGGCGGCGCGGTCGGTGATGCTCGAACTGCCGACGACCGGGATCGTCCCGGGCGCGCTGCTGCTCCTTCGGATGCGCAGCGGCGCGGTCGCCAAGCACTGCGGCATCGTCACCGCGCCCGACCGCTTTATCCACGCCTACGAGCGCACTGGCGTCGTCGAGGTGCCCATCGACGCCGCCTGGCGCCGGCGCGTCGCCTTCGTCTTCCTGTTCCCAAACCCGAGCTGATCCCATGGCCTCGATCATCCTCGCCGCTGCTGGCACCGCGATCGGCGGGACGGTCGGCGGCTCGATCCTCGGCGTCTCGGCCGCCGCGATCGGCGGCGCCGTCGGCTCGATCGCTGGCGCCGCCATCGACAGCTGGCTCGTCGCCTCGATGGCGCCAACCCAGCGGATCGCGGGCCAGCGGCTCGATACCCTGCAGATCACCTCCTCGACCGAGGGGGCGGTGATCCCGCGCGTCTTCGGCGCCATGCGCACCGGCGGCAACATCATCTGGGCCACCGACTTCCGCGAGGAGACCGAGACCACCCGCCAGGGCGGTGGCGGCAAGGGCGGCGGCGGGGGCGGCGGGACCGAGGTCACCGAGTACTTCTACTACGCCTCGTTCGCCGTGGCGCTCTGCGAGGGCCCGATCACCGGATTGGGGCGCATCTGGGCCGACGGCAAGATCCTGAGCCGCGACGGCATCACGATCCGGCTGCACAAGGGCGGCGAGGACCAGGAGCCCGATCCGTTCATCGCCGCGAAGATGGGCGCGGCGAACACCCCGGCTTATCGAGACACCGCCTATGTCCTCTTCGAGGAGCTGCCGATCGAGCGGTTCGGCAACCGGCTGCCGCAGCTCTCCTTCGAGGTGTTCCGCCCGATCCTTGACGGCGAGTCGGCCGAGAGCCTGGTTAGAGCCGTGACGCTGATCCCGGCCTCGGGCGAGTTCGCCTACGCGACCGACATCGTCCGCCGCGAGGACGGCGACGGCGAGACCGCGGCGGAGAACGTCAACGCAGAGCCCGATGCCGCCGATCTCACCGTCGCGCTCGATCGGCTGGAGGCCTGCGCGCCGAAGGTCGAGTCGGTCTCGCTCGTCGTCGCATGGTTCGGCGACGACCTGCGCGCCGGCGACTGCCGCATCCGCCCGGGCGTCGAGGTCAGCGCCAAGTCTACAACGCCGGAGAACTGGTCCGTCAACGGCGTCGCGCGCGCCTCCGCGCACCTTGTCAGCCGCGACGACCAGGGGCGCCCAGCCTACGGCGGCACCCCGGCCGACAGTGCCGTGGTGCAGGCGATCCGCGAGCTGAAGGCCCGCGGCTACCGCGTCACCTTCTACCCGTTCATCCTGATGGACGTGCCCAGCGACAACGACCTGCCGGACCCGTACTCGGACGGCGCCTCGGCCACAGGCCAGCCCACCTATCCCTGGCGTGGCCGGATCACCTGCTCGCCAGCGGCGGGCTTGGCCGGTAGCCCGGACAAGACCGCCGCCGCGGGCAGCCAGGTCACCGCGTTCTTCGGCGCGGCGCAGCCGTCGGACTTCGACGTCGACGGAGAGCGCGTCCTCTGGGACGGCGATCCCGACGACTGGGGGCTGCGGCGGATGATCCTGCACTACGCGCATCTCTGCGCCGCGGCCGGCGGGGTCGACGCCTTCCTGATCGGCTCGGAGCTGCGCGGGATCAC
>JAGRKR010000290.1 GCA_020442225.1 Hyphomicrobiaceae bacterium
CTCGTTGACGCCGCCGATGGCCTGCACGCGGCCCTGCTGGTCGACCGAACCGGTGACGGCCAGCGTCTGCTTGATGGGCACCTGGCCGATGGCGGAGAGCAGCGCATAGAGCTCGGTAGACGAGGCGCTGTCGCCTTCGACGCCGCCGTAGGATTGCTCGAAGACCAGGCTGGCCGAGAGCGAAAGGGGCTGATTCAGTGCGTAGCGGCTGTTGAGAAAGCTCGACAAAATGAGCACACCCTTGGAGTGAATCGGCCCGCTCATGTTGACCTCGCGCTCGATGTTGACCACGTCGCCACGCCCCATGCGCACGGATGCGGTGATGCGCGAGGGCTGGCCGAACGCGTAGTTACCGATCTGGAGCACCGACAGCCCGTTGATCTGGCCGACGACGGCGCCATCGGTCTCGATGAGGATGGTCTTGCGCAGCACTTCATCCTGCATAAGCTGGGCGACGCGGTCGAGGCGGAAGATCTGCGCGTCGATGGCCTGGCGCACGTGCTCGGCGGTGATCAGGTCGGAGCCGGCTTCATCTGCCCAGAAGTTGGCCTCTTGCAGCAGGTCGACGATGGCCTGGAGCTGGGCGGTGAGCCGCTCGCTGTCGCTGACCAGGCGTGCGGCGTGGTCGAGCACGGCGCCCACGGCACGGCGATCCAGGTTGCGCAGCGACTCGTTGCGCACGATGGTGGCGATCAGGCCGGCGTATGACTGCTGCGTTTCCGGCGTGCGCTCCACTTCGTCGGCAAAGTCGGCCGTCACCTTGAAGAGCTCGTTGAAATCGGGGTCGGCCTGTGAGAGCAGGTAGTAGAGCATGCGGTCGCCGAGCAGCACGACCTTGACGTCCAGCGGCACGGGTTCGGGCTCCAGCGACACGGTGCTGGCCAGGCTGAGCATCTGCAACGCCGACTCGATGCGCAGTTCGCCGAACTCCAGCGAGCGTTTGAGCCCTTCCCAGGCGTAGGCGTTTATCAGCACCTTGAGCGCGTCGAGGATCAGGTAGCCGCCGTTGGCGCGGTGGAGGGTGCCGGGCTTGATGAGCATGAAGTCGGTGACGAGCGCGCCCATCTGCGCCATCTGCTCGACGCGGCCGGTGAGATTGGTATAGGTCGGGTTGCTCTCGTAGATGACGGGCGCGCCTTCGACATCGGCCGAGTCGACGAGCAGGTTGACCTGGTAGCGGCGTAACGGTGAAACGGAATCGACAAAGGCGATGGGGCTGTCACCGTCGGCGGCCTGATGCTTCTTTTCGCCGGCGGCCAGGAAGTCGCCCAGGTGGTCGTTGACGTCACGGCGCACGGCGTCCAGGTAGGCAACGATGCCGGGCGTATCGCCGTACTTGCCGGACATCTCCTCGATGAGGTCGTTGAGGACGACGGCGGCGACCTCGCGGTTCAACTCGCGCAGGCGGTTGCGCATCTCGCGTTCCCAGCGCGGCGCCTTGGAGAGCACCTTCTGCAGCTCCTCCTGCATGACCTCGACGTCGGCCTGGATGCGCTGCTGCTCTTCCTCGGGCAGCTTTTCGTACTCGTCGGGAGGGAGGACTTCGCCATCCTTGAGCGGGGCAAAGGCAAGCCCGCTCGGCGTGCGCAGCAGGGCGAGGTTGCGCCGGCGGGCATCTTCCTGCAAATCGACGAGGGTGGCTTGCTGCTGATCCTGGAATTCGCTGTCCAAGGCGCGACGGCGCGACTGGTATTCCTCGCTCTCAAAAGCCGCCGAAAGCGCGGTCTGCATGTC
>JAGRKR010000291.1 GCA_020442225.1 Hyphomicrobiaceae bacterium
CCCGAGCATTCGTGCTTCGCGCAGTCCATCCCGCGCGTGCACGCCCTCCAGCACGCCGCCTACTACATGGCGGGGACACGCTCCTACGCTGCGAAGTATCCCGGCGAGGCCGGTCAGTCCATCCGCGCGCTCGTGGCCGAGGTGCTGGTCCGCATGGAGGCCGCCGCCCCCGCACGTGCTGCGGCGAAAGCCGCGACGAGGACGGTGAGCCCGTCACCCCCGGCAGGCGAGGCGAAGCCGTCGACGGCGCCGGTCCCCGACGAGGCCGCCACGGCAAAACCGGCGGTCGCCGGATGAGCCCCCGCGGAGCGGAGCCGGGAGAGCGGCCGATGCACGCCACGGCCGGGCGCGGCTATTTTGCCATCGGGGTCGAGCGCATCTCCAAGCAGCTCAACCTCGGTAATCTCGTGCGCTCGGCGCATGGCTTCGGCGCGAGCTTCGTGTTCACGATCGGCGCCCACTACAAGGCGGTCGAGGCCCGGGCGGATACCTCCAAGGCGACGAGCCACGTACCGCTCTACCACTGGCAGAGCGTCTCCGAGCTGGCATTGCCGGTGGGCTGCCGTCTGGTAGGGGTCGAACTGCTCGACGAGGCCATCGATCTGCCGAGCTTCCGTCATCCGTTGAAAGCGGCTTACGTGCTCGGTCCCGAGCGCGGTTCGCTCTCCCCGGAGCTGGTCGCGCGCTGCGACTACGTCGTGAAGATTCCAACGGCTTTCTGCGTCAACGTGGCCATGGCCGGCGCCATCGTCATGTATGATCGCGTACGGTGCCTCGGTCGATATCCCGAGCGGCCGGTCGGGGAGGGCGGCCCCTCCGAGGTCGGTCGTGGCACAGGTCTGCCGCGGGCGCGTGGGGCGGGCTCCCGTTGACCGGGGCTGCCTGCCGCGGGGTGCCGCCATTCGATGCAAGGCCTCGAAGGAGGATGTCCATGAGCCCGACAAGATGTCTGGCAGCAGGTGTGCTGACGGTCCTTCTCGCCACCGTGGCGGTCTGGCAGGCCGCGGCGGCGCCTTCGGAGGTGATCGGCCGCTTCTCCGACTGGATCGCGCTTCGCCACAAGGCCGGCGGGCAGGTCTTCTGCTTCGCGATGTCGAAGCCGACAGCCATGGAACCGGCGGGGGTCAAGCGGGGCGTTCCGCACATCTATGTCTCCGCCTGGCCGAAGGACGGCATCCGCACCGAGTTCAGCGTCAAGGGTGGCTACCGCTTCAAGAAGAATACGGCGGTGCAGGTCACCATCGGCACGGCCACGTTCCAGCTCTTTGCCCGTAACGATCGCGCCTTCGTGCGCAACCCGACGGAGGAGTTGAAGCTGATCGAGGCCATGAAGAAGGGCAGCCGCATGACCGTGAAGGGCGTGTCGGAGCAGGGCACCGGCACGACGGACAGCTATTCCCTGATCGGACTGAGCCAGGCCCTGCAGGAGCTCGCCAGCGGCTGCCGCAAGACCTGAACGCTGTTGCGCGACGAGCTTTGCACCGGCCGGGCGGGCGGGGTAAAGAGAGGGCAGACGCAACCGATGCGGCCCAACATGACCTTGCTCGACATCTCACATGCCGGTCCGGCCTCGCGCCAGGACGGCCCCGCCCCTCTCGTCGGCCTGACGCGGGAGCGGCTCGCTGCGGCGCTGGCAGCCTTCGGCGTTCCCGAGCGTCAGGTGCGCATGCGCGCGGCTCAGATCTGGAACTGGATCTATGTCCGCGGCGCCACCGATTTCGCGGCCATGACGGATGTCTCGAAGGAGCTGCGGGCCGCCCTGGCCACGGCCTTCGACCTGTCGCGGCCGGAGATCGTCTCGGAGCAGGTTTCCGAGGACGGCACACGCAAGTGGTTGCTGCGGCTCGGCCGCACGGGCACGGATGCCCAGGCCCCGGAAATCGAAACCGTCTACATTCCCGAGCCGGATCGCGGCACGCTCTGCATCTCGAGCCAGATCGGCTGCACGCTCACGTGCTCGTTCTGCCATACTGGAACGCAGCGCCTCGTGCGCAACCTGACGTCGACGGAGATCGTCAGCCAGATCCTGCTGGCGCGTGACCGGATCGGCGACTGGCCGGGCGCCGCGCCGCCGGGGGATGGCCGGCTGCTGCCTGCCGGCGAGCGCAAGATCACCAACATCGTGCTGATGGGNNATGGGCATGGGCGAGCCGCTCTACAACTTCGACAACGTGCGCGACGCCATGGCGGTGGTCAGCGACGGCGAGGGCATCTCCATCTCCAAGCGCCGCATCACGCTGTCGACGTCCGGCATCGTGCCGGAGATCGCGCGCTGGGGCAGCGAAGCCGGCACCATGCTGGCGATTTCGCTCCACGCCACCAACGATGCGCTACGCGACCAACTCGTGCCGATCAATCGCAAGTATCCGATCGCCGAGCTGCTGGCCGCCTGCCGCAGCTATCCCGGCCTCTCCAACGCCAAGCGCATCACCTTCGAGTACGTGATGCTGAAGGGCGTGAACGACAGTCTGGCCGAGGCCAGGGCGCTGGTGAAGCTGCTCGCGGGGATCCCGGCGAAGATCAATCTCATTCCCTTCAACCCGTGGCCCGGCTCGCCGTATGCCTGCTCGGACTGGTCGCAGATCGAGCGCTTCGCCGAGATCATCAACCGCGCCGGCTACGCGAGCCCTGTCCGCACCCCGCGCGGTCGCGACATCATGGCGGCATGCGGTCAGTTGCGTTCCGAGAGCCGCCGCCTGACGGCAGCCGAACGCAACGCCCGCTCGACCGAGGCCGCAGAGCGCCCGCAAGGGAGTGAAGGACCGTGATCGCGCGCGCGATCGGGCGGTTGATCTGGGTGCCGGTGTCCTTCGTGCTGGCGGTGGCGGCGGGAGGATTCGTGCTTTTCACGCTGGGCACGGAGCGCTTGACGCACGCCATGCGTGGCCGTGGCGCCGATGCAGACCTTCTTTCGGCGCTGTTCGATCTCTTCCGCCAGGGCGAGCATCTCGTGTCGACGGTGACGGTGGTGCCAGCCGTGCTGCTGGTGATCATCGGCGAGGTCGCCCGCATCCGCTCGTCCGTCTACTACGTGGTCGGCGGCGGTATCGCTGCCGCGGCCGTGCCCTTTCTCGGGCGGCTCTCGCAAGGCGGGCTGAGCTTGACGACCGATGCCGTGTGGCAGGTCTTCGCGACAGCGGGCTTTGCCGCTGGTCTCGTCTACTGGGCGCTTGCCGGGCGCAAGGCGTAGCCGCGGGCCATCGTCACGACAGCGTAGGATGACGTGCTTTTTGCGTGGATAGGCTGTAGGTTAGGGTCCCATCGTCAGTGGGCATCTTCATCGGAGCGGTGCGGGGATGGCAGGTCGAGTGATACGCATTCTGTTCGGGTTCGTGATCGCCTGTCTGGCCGCAGGTCTGATGCTTTCGCTATTTTTCATGAGCCCGGGCTCGTTCATCGGCGTCGGCTCGGAAGTCGTGCTCGAGCGGCTCGGCAATGCCGCAGTGCTGGCGTTGGCCGCCGCCACCGTGATCGCACCGTTCTCCGCGCCGCTGGCGATCGTGGCCATTGCGGTGGCCGAGTGGCGACGGCTGCGGCAGCCCGGCTATTACCTGCTGGTGGGGCTGGCTATCGCCGCGATCGGCTTCATCGTGCAGCAGAGCGGCGAGATTTCCGGCCAGCCGACGATCGTCAACGCCTATGCGGGCGGCGCCTTCGTCGCCACCGGCATTGCGGCCGGCTTCGCCTACTGGCTGTTCGCGGGGCGGCGCGCGGGCGGTGGCGTGCGACCGGTCGAGATCGTGACGCCAGTCGCGCGGTCGTCGTCTCCGTCGTCCGGACCGGGCGAGGTGAAGGCGGCCTATGAGAAGCTGAAGTCTGCGGCAGCCCGGCCGGCGCCGTCGCGGAGCGAAGTAGCGAAGCCTGAGGCCGGCAAACCCGAACCGGGCAAGGCCGCTCCTGCAAAGGTCGAGGCCCCGAAGCCGAGTGAGCCTGCGAAGGCCGAGGCTGTGAAGCCGAGCGAGCCCGCGAAGCCGGACAGCAAGCCCACGACGGACGGCGGCGAGAGCAAGCCGGCCGCAAGCGGCCCGACCACCGTGCCAAAGCTCCCTCGCTCCTGAGCGAGGCCCCCTGCACCGACAAACGCGGGCGGACGTCCGCCCTTGCTCGCCCCGCAGAGGTGGCGGGTGGCTATGCCTCAGGGGCTGCCGGATACCTGCCTCGGCAGCAGCCTCACGGCAGCGTAACGACGCCCGCTTCCGCCAGCGCCGCGATCTCGGTCTCCGCGTAGCCGAGATCGCGCAGGATCGCGCTCGAGTGCGCCCCGAGGTCCGGCGCTCCCGATGTCCTGACGGCACGGACGCCGTTGTAGGAAACGGGGTGGTCCACCAGCTTCAAGTCCGCAATGCCGGTGCTCGTGAACGGGCGGATCATGCCGAGGGCATCGACCTGCGCGTCGTTCACGATGTGATCGACCCGCTGCACGCGCGAGCAGGGCAGCCCGTCGGCGAGCATGCGCTGCTCCCACTCGACGGCGGGACGCTGCTTCAAGACGGCTTCCAATGCCTCGTGCAGGGCTTGGCGGTGGGCGACCCGCGACGGGTTGGTGGCAAAGCGCGCATCGTCGAGCAGTGCCGTGGCGCCGATGCAGCGGCAGAGCCTCTGGAACAGGCCGTCATTGGCGGCCGCGATCAGGATGGAACCGTCGCCCGTCTCGAAATCCTCATACGGCGCGATGAGAGCATGGCGCGCGCCGCTGGCGGTCGGGATGGTGCCGTCCGCGAAATAGCCGGCGATGAAGTAGGACATCCAGGCGAGACCGGTCTCGAGCAGGCTGGTCTCGATGTTCTGCGCCTCGCCGGTCTGATCGCGGGCGCGCAGGCCGGCCATGATGCCGAACGCCGCCCAATGTCCCGCGCCCATGTCGATGATCGACGGGCCGGCGCGCACGGGGCCGCGATCCGCTTCGCCGGTGATGCTCATGACGCCGCTGTAGGCCTGTACGAGCGCATCGAAGCCCGCCCGCTCGCGATAGGGACCGACTGAGCCGAAGGCGCTCAGGGAGCAGTAGACGACGTCGGGGTTGATGTCCCGGATCTGCTCGAAGGCGAGCCCGCGCTTCGCCAGGCTGCCGCCGCGGAAGGACTGCACGACGACATCGGCCTTGGCCGCGAGCTTCAGGACCGCCTCGCGCCCGGTCGCATGGTCGATGTCGATCGCGAGGCTCTCCTTGTTGCGATTGACCGCTTCGAAGAGCGCGCTGCGACCAGTCCAGTCGGGTGGCCGCCAGGCCCTGGTGTCGTCGCCGGCGCCGGGCCGCTCGACCTTGATCACGCGCGCGCCGAGATCGGCAAGGATCATGGTGCAGTAGGGGCCGGCCAGATTGCGGGTGAGGTCGAGGATCAGGATACCGTCCAGCGGACCTCGCCCGGCCGGCTTGCGCGATGTGCTCATGGGGAGGCCTCGGTCCTTCGTTGCGACATGATCTCGTGGGTTGTTGGTCCTGGCGCGCGGATGTCAGCGCCGACGATACGATGGCGGGAAGGAAAGCCTACAGCAGCCGGACGGTGCGTTCCAGGCTCCGGCGGAGCTGTCGGGAGCGGTCTTAGGACTTTTTCTTCCGCTCGATGTCGGCACCGGCGCTGCTGCCGCGTCCTTGCATCAGGGCTGGAGTGGTGATGCCGCCGCGCCGGCGCCCGTCAGCGTCATACGAAGGAGGCTCGATATGAAGGTCATGGTCATCGTCAAGGCATCGCCGGCGTCGGAAGCTGGCGAGATGCCGAGCACGCAGCTGCTCGCCGACATGGGCCGCTACAACGAGCAGTTGGTCGAGGCCGGTGTCATGCTCGCGGGTGAGGGGCTGCACCCTTCGAGCAAGGGGGCTCGCGTGCGTTTCTCGGGCAACCGGCGTACCGTCGTGGACGGGCCGTTCGCCGGGACCAAGGATCTGATTGCCGGCTTCTGGCTCTGGCAGGTGAAGGATCTCGAGGAGGCCGTTGCCTGGGTCAAGCGCTGTCCCAACCCGCATCCGGACGACTGCGAGATCGAGATCCGGCCGGTGTTCGAGGCCGATGACTTCGGCGAGGCGTTGACGCCGGAGCTGCGCGAGCAGGAAGCGCGCGTCATGGCGGCAGCGGCGCGCAACCGGGCGGGCGGGGCGTGAGAGCGCCGGTCCAGGCGCGCACGCAGGACCCTACGATGAAATGGTGATGACGATGCAGTATGCGATCCTTTGCTACCACGACGAGAAAGTGACGTGCGCCTGGTCGAAAGAGCACGACGACGCGGTCATGGCGAAGCTCGGCGTGATCATGGAGCGGCTGGCACGGGAAGGTAAGCTTGGGCCGGTGGCGCGGTTGCTGCCGACGACGGCGGCAACGACGCTCCGGAAGGACCGCGAGCCGCCGCTCGTCGTCGACGGACCGTTCGCGGAGACCAAGGAGCAGTTGCTCGGCTTCTACATCGTCGATTGCGCCTCGCTCGAGGACGCGCTCGCCATCGCCCGCGAGCTCGGCGAGGTCAATCCGGGCGGGGCCTACGAGATCCGCCCGGTCGCCGCCTTCTTCGAGGCGCCAGCGGAGAGCGGCAAGGCGGCGCCATGACGGACGCGGGCTGGATCGCCTCCGTGCTGACGGCGGCGCGACCGCAGGCGCTGGCGGCGTTGCTGCGCTACTTCCGCGATCTCGATGCGGCCGAGGAAGCGCTTCAGGAGGCCTGCCTCAGGGCGCTCAGAAACTGGCCGCGCAATGGCCCGCCCCGCGATGCGGCGGCTTGGCTCGTCATGGTCGGCCGGAATGCTGGCATCGATGCCGTGCGGGCGCGCAGCCGGCTCGCGCCGTTGCCGGAGGCGGAGGTGACGAGGGATCTGCGGGATGTGGAAAGCGAGACGGTCGAGCGGGTCGATGCGGCGGACTACCGGGACGACATCCTGCGTCTCCTGTTCGTCTGCAGCCACCCCGAGCTGACGGCGACGCAGCAGATTGCGCTGGCACTGCGCATCGTCTGCGGACTTTCCGTGGCTCAGATCGCCCGCTCCTTTCTGGTGAGCGAGGCCGCCATTGAGCAGCGCATAACGCGCGCCAAGCGCCGGGTCGCAGACGCGGGCGTGCCGTTCGAGCCGCCGGGAGCCGTCGCGCGCGCCGAGCGCGTGGCGGCGGTCGCGGCCATGATCTACCTCGTCTTCAACGAAGGCTACACGACCACCGTTGCCGAGCTGGGCGCCCGGGCGCCGCTGTGCGAGGAGGCCATCCGCCTGGCCCGGCTGCTGCTGGGGCTCTATCCGGCCGAGCCGGAGATCATGGGTCTGCTGGCGCTGCTGCTTCTGCAGCATTCCCGTGCGGCTGCTCGCTTCGACGCGGCGGGTGAGGCCGTGTTGCTCGAGGATCAGGACCGCAGCCGCTGGGACGGCAAGCGGATCGCCGAAGGGCTCGCCCTGATCGAGAAGGCGCTGCGACATCGCCAGCCCGGCTCCTATCAGGTGCAGGCGGCCATCGCGGCCCTGCATGCCCGGGCGCCTCGCTTCGAGGAGACGGACTGGGCAGAGATGGATCTGCTCTATGAAGCGCTCGAGCGGTTGCAGCCTTCCCCGGTCGTGACGTTGAACCGGGCCGTCGTCTTGGCGCGTGTGCGGGGTCCGCAGGCGGCGCTCGCCATGCTCGAGCCGTTGTCCGACCGGCTCGGCAGCTACTTCTATTTCCATGGCGCGCGGGGTGCGTTCCTGCAACGGCTCGGGCGCACGGCGGAAGCAGGCGAGGCCTTCGCTCGCGCCATCGCGCTGGCCAACACGCCGGCCGAGGCAGCGCATATCCGCATGCAGGTCGAGCGCCTGCAGATGTTCGACGTCGCGCGGCAGCCGTGAGGGCGCACCCTCGCGACCGCAGAGATATTCTCGTCGAACCTGTCGGGAATGGACGTTGCGAAACGTCCTCGAGTACACGGCACCGTGAGAAGAGGAGCCCTCCCATGCCTGGAAGTCAGAGACTGATCCCCTGCCTGTGGTTCGACGGGACGGCGGAAGAGGCCGCCCGGTTCTACGTTTCGGTGTTTCCGGACTCGCGCATCGACCACGTGCACAAGAGCACCATCGCCTGGCCGGCCGGCAAGCCGGGGGATACCCTCCTCGTCGAGTTCACGATCCTGGGGCAGCGCCATCAGGCACTCAACGGTGGGCCGAACGAGAATGCCCGCTTCAACGAATC
>JAGRKR010000292.1 GCA_020442225.1 Hyphomicrobiaceae bacterium
GCCAGTTGCGTGCGCTCGCGCGGCTGATCGCCACCCCGGACCCATCGGATGAGCCGCTTGACCAAGCGCTTCAACCCGAACAGCGTCAGCAGCGACGCGACGAGCAGCAGTATCACCTCGATGAGATGCGGCTGGATTTCCAGCCACCAGGCCTTGAGCACGATGCCGATCAGCCGCATCGTCGTGCCGGAGTGCTCGATCATGTCCGACCAGACCGCCGGACGAAGCGGGCTGCGCGTGCGTTTCAGCAGGGCTTGGGTGAAAAGGGCGCGGCGCAGTTCCTGGATGCGCCCGACAAGTTGGCCGATCTGTTCCTCGGCGAGCTTCACCGTCTTGGCGGCGCCGTCGAGTTGCGAGAAATAGACGCCGAGGCGTTTGCGCTCGGCCGCGACCTGCGGCGACTCCGGGGCGGCGTCCTTGCCGGGAGCCGGGCCGAGCTTGTCGATCTGCGATTTGACGTCGGCGAGCGGCGCCTTGATCTTCTGCTCGAGCTCCTTGGCGACGGCGAGCAGTTCGTCAAGTTTCGAGCGGAGCGTGTTGAGCTCGTCCTCGTTCTCGGCCGCGTCCTCGACGCGGCCTGAAACGCTGTCGACATCCTCGGAAAGCTTCTTGAGCGGGTCCGCGATGGCCCGCGCCAGGCGCGGTTGCGCCGGCTTGGCAGGCTCGCGCGCGGCGGCGGGGGGCGGTGCAGCGGTAGGCGCCGACAGCGGCGGCGCAGTCGGTGTGGGTGTCACGTCCGGAGCAGGTGTCACGACCGGAGCCGGCGGCTGCGTCGCCGGCTTGGCGGCCGTCTGGGCGATCGCCGCGTGACTTGTGGCAAGACAGCCGAGCAGCACGGCGACCAGGATGGCAAGCAGTCTTCGGTACGCGGCGATCGGACCTCGTGAACTCAATGCAATCCCCTAATGCTGCTTCGCCTTACTGCTGCTTCGCTGTCCGGTTGCGGGTGGGCCGGTCATGCGGGCTGGGAATTCCGGTCAGTCATGGACCCCCACCATGGAGGCCACGAGGCCGGCTCCCGGGAGGTGTCCCCTGTAAGTCACCCGCCCGGGCTCGCGCGCTCGGCTGCCGGAAGGCTGAGCGCTCTCTGGCGCCAGCGGTCAGCCTTCGCTTCCTGGCTGCCCGAGCGGACGGGCCTGCCTGCCGAAAACAGCACGCTCGGAGTCGTTGCCGGAGTTGATGCGTGCCGGCGCCGCCGATTTGCGCTCCCCGATCCCCGTCTCGATCACGATGTCGACCGGGCCACCGGTCATGATGAGGTGCTCGACATCGTCCCGCCGAATGATGACGAGGCGGCGGCGGCCGTCGACATTGGCCTGCTCCACGATCGACAGACGGCGCTCGCGCGGGCTTCCGAAGATGCCGGAGGAGTTGGAGCCGTTGCCCAGGTAGTTGGAGTAGAACCAGTAGCCCGCCACGCCGAGCCCACCGATCAGGATCAGAGCCAAGAGCCAATACAAGATTGTTTCCATGCCACTCCCCAGGCTTGGCTGCCGCCAACCCCCTTCAGCATCGGTCTGCAGATGGTCAGGACGACGATGGACGCACACTCGTCCTCGTGTGCGACATGCGTTTCCGCCGCCGCGCACCCGGCCAAGCTATAGCAGGATTTCACAGCATTTTAACCCTAATGTCGAAAGTGTTCATGGGGACGGTCCGGTCCGTCGACAGTCTCTTCGCTCGCCGTCGTCGCGTCTCGGATCTCTGCTCGCGATCTCGTCAGTCCAGAAATTTGTGTGAGTACTTCTCTGTGAAAACCAAGGCGTCTCAGAGCCCTGCACGAACGAATCAGCTATTTTCTCCGGTGATGACCGATGTGGATGTGCGCCATCAGGCGGGTCTTGGCCGGCCGCCGGTACGGACGATTAAAGGCCTGAACGGGTTGTTGCTCCTGCTGGCCTTCGCGCTGGCGGGGTTTCTCGGCGCGTTGGCGCTGCTGGCGCGGGCCGGTGGTGAGCCCATCGTGGTCATGCTGCTGGCGCTCCTGGCGGCGCTCGGTTCATTCTTCGTGTTCGGCGTGGCCACGGGTTTCGTGACGGTCGGCAGCGCAGCCGACACTTCCGTCAGCGTGCGCGCATGGGCCGACCCGCTGCCCGACGGCATCCGCGTCACCGCGCGCGATGGTACGCATCTCTACGCCAACGCCGCCTTCACCGACATTCTCGGTCTCGCGGCCGACGACACCAACGGCGGACTCGAGCGGGCACTCGCCGGAGACGTGCAGGCGAGCGAGGTGATTTTCCGCCTGATGCAGGCCGTCGAGCGGGGAGAGTCCCGGGAAGAGGAGCTGCGGCTGCGTGGCGCCGGCGCCAATGGCCGGCAGGCCCGCTGGCTCCGGATCGGCGTCTGGCCCGCTGCGGAGACGGTGCTGTGGCGCGTCGCGGACGTGACGCCGGTACGCCTGCGCCAGGAGGATTCCTTCCGACAACTCGAGGACCTGCTGACCTCTTACGATCGTCTCCCCGTCGGCGTGCTGTCCGTGGCGCCGAGTGGGCTGGTCGAGCTGATGAACAGCACGCTTGCCGGCTGGCTCGGGCGCGATCCCGCGTCGTTGCGGCAGAGCACGTTCGCCGATCTGTTCGCCGGCGAGGCCGCGGCGCTGGTGAATGCCTTGCACATGACGACGCCGGGCGAGGCCGCTCATCTCGATCTGGACATGTGCGGGCTCGAGGGCGGACTCGTACCGGTGCGGCTCATCGCCACGACGGTCGATATCCCTGGCGAGCGCCAGCGGGGACTGCGGGCCATCGTATTGAGGCGCGGCGCCGGCTCGCTGCTCGATGCCGACACGCGCGGCGACGACGTGCGTCTGTCGCGCTTCCTGCACGCCGCCCCGTTCGGCATCGCCACCGTGACCCGGGATGGCCGCATCGCCAACGCCAACGCCGCCTTCGCGCGCATGTTCTATGCCGATGCGCGCTCGCGGCCGCAGCGGCTGTCGACGCTCATGGAGGAAATCGCCGGAGCCGACGTGCGGGCGCAGGTCGACGCGGCCTTCGCCGCCGCCATCGCCGGCAAGGGCACCGGTGAGCCGCTCGAGATCTCCTACGGGCCCGACCGGCATTTCTCGCGGCGTATTTTCATCAGCCTTCTGGACCACGGCGACGGCTTGCCCGAGGCTGCCGCGCTCTACGTCGTCGACACGACCGAGCAGAAGGCCCTCGAGATCAAGTTCGCCCAGAGCCACAAGATGGAGGCGGTCGGCCAGCTCGCCGGCGNNGCGCACGACTTCAACAACGTGCTGCAGGTCATCATCGGACTGTCCGAACTGTTCACCACCAGCCGCCGGCCTACCGATCCCGGCTATTCCGATGTCATGCAGATCCGCTCCGAGGCCAATCGTGCCGCCAGCATGGTGAGCCAGTTGCTGGCCTTCGGGCGCAAGCAGACGCTCAAGCCCGAGGTGCTGGCCCTCAACGACGTCGTGCAGGATCTCGGCTACTCGCTCAACCGCCTGCTGACCGAGCGCATCGAGCTGAAGATCCAGTGCGAGCGCGATCTGTGGTTTGTGAAGGCGGACCGCACGCAATTCGAGCAGGTGCTCATCAATCTTGCCGTCAACGCGCGCGACGCCATGCCGGAGGGCGGGCGGCTCAGCGTGCGCACGCGCAACATCACCGAGCGCGAGGCGCAGAAGCTGTCGGGCCAGGGCATGCTGCTGGGCGAGTACGTGCTCGTCGAGGTCGAGGATACCGGCACGGGCATGTCGCCGGAGGTCATGGCCAAGATCTTCGAACCGTTCTTCTCGACCAAGGAGGTGGGCAAGGGGACCGGGCTCGGCCTCGCGACCGTCTACGGTATCGTCAAGCAGACCGGTGGCTATGTGTATCCCGAGAGCGAGATCGGCAAGGGCACGACGTTCCGGGTCTACCTGCCCCGCCATCAACCCGACGCCATTGAGATCAAGGGGCCGGGCGCCGGCGCGGCGGAGCGCCCGAAGGATCTCACGGGCACGGGACGCGTCCTGCTCGTGGAGGACGAGGACGGCGTGCGCAACTTCGCCATGCGCGCGCTGCAACGGCAGGGCTACGAGGTGCTGACCGCCTCGACGGGCGTGGAGGCGCTGGAGGTGATGGCCGCGCACGACGGGCAGGTCGATCTGGTCGTCAGCGACGTGGTGATGCCGGAGATGGACGGTCCCACGCTGCTCAAGGAGCTGCGCAAGTCCAAGCCCGACCTGAAGATCATCTTCGTGTCGGGCTATGCGGACGATGTCTTCAAGAAGAGCCTCGACGCCAACGAGGAGTTCACCTTCCTGCCCAAGCCCTTCACGCTGTCCCAGCTCGCCAACAAGGTGAAGGAAGCGCTTGGCGGCTGACCGCCGGCGCGAGATCGCCATCGGGGGCCGGCCGACCCGGGTTCCACCCCAAATGCGCAAGTGAAGCCCGGATCACGCGACGTCGCGGAGCGACTCGCCGTCGGGATTGCGACGATGGTGGCGATTCGCAGCGCACCTGACGATGGCGGGGGGCGAGTTATGCCGTCGAACAGGGCACGAACACACGGCGAATATCCCCGCACTATCAGTGGGTTGGTAAGAGCTTGCCAAAATAGAACAAAAGAAGTACAGTGGGCTCGATTGCGCCGATCTGCAACTCG
>JAGRKR010000293.1 GCA_020442225.1 Hyphomicrobiaceae bacterium
CCGCTCCTGTTCCTGGATATCGGGGCCGATGGCCTCAAGACCGGCTTCCTGTCGGAGTCGGGCTACGGCGTCGTCGGCTCGGCGAAGCAGGGCACACGGCGGCTGATCGTGGCCATGAACGGACTGGCCACCAAGGAGGATCGCAAGACCGAGGCGCGCAAACTGCTCGAGTGGGGCTTCCGCAGCTTCTCCGAGTTCAAGATTTTCGATGCCGGCGAGGTCGTCGGGCAGGCTCTCGTCTGGGGCGGGGAGAGAATGTACGTGCCCCTGACGGGGAACGGCGACATCAAGATCCTGTTGCCGCGCTTCAACCTGAAGCAGACGCTGAGCGCCAGCATCGTCTACCAGAGCCCTCTCAAGGCGCCGATCAAGAAGGGTGACCAGATTGCCGTACTGCGCGTCGTCACGTCGGCGCAGGCGACCAACGAGGTGCCGCTCTATGCCGCCGAGGACGTGCCGGCGGGTGGCTTCATGCGCAAGGGGCTGCACTCGCTCCTGCACCTCGCCTTCAAATGGGTGTTGTGATGACCGTCAGGCGATCCCGGCGGGGGGCAAGGAGCCACGGAGGGGCGCTGTGGCTGCCCTGAGGCGCGGCCGGCTCATTACGCTGGAAGGGGGCGAAGGAACCGGCAAATCCACGCAGACGCGGCTTCTGGCCGAGCGCCTGCACGGCCTCGGGCACGAGGTCGTGACGACGCGCGAGCCGGGCGGCTCGCCCTTCGCCGAGCAGGTGCGCGCCTTCATCATCGCCGCCAGCACCGCGCCGCACGCGCCGATGGCGGAGGCGCTGTTGTTCCTGGCCGCTCGTGCCGATCATCTGGCCCAGCGCATCCGGCCGGCTCTGGAGCGCGGCGCTTTCGTTATCTGCGACCGCTTCACGGACTCGACGCTCGTCTATCAGGGGCTGGCCGGGGGCGTGCCGCCAGCCACCCTCGAAGCCCTCGACCGTCTCGTTGTCGGCGATGACCACCCCGACCTCACGCTCGTCCTCGATCTCGACCCGGTGGAGGGGCTGGCGCGCGCCCTGACGCGCTCCGGTGGCAAGCAGTTGGATGACCGCTACGAATCCCGCGAGATCGACTATCATCGGCGTTTGCGTGAGGGCTTCCTGACCATTGCCCGCTCCGAGCCCGCGCGCTGTGTGGTGGTCGATGCCTCCGAGAGCGAGCCCCGTGTGGCCTCGGCGATCTGGTCTGCCGTATCGGAGCGGCTGGCGGGAGCCTGGGTCTGATGGTGCGGGCACCCGCGGCGGCTGCGACAGAGCCCTTGCCCGAGGCGGATCGGCTGGAAGGCTTCCGGCATCCGCGCGAGACCATCGAGCTCGTCGGCCATCTCGAGGCGCAATCGCTGCTGGGGCATGCGCTGGCAAGCGGCCGCATCCACCACGCCTGGCTGCTGACCGGCCCGCGCGGCATCGGCAAGGCAACGCTGGCCTATAGGTTCGCCCGCTGCGCGCTGGCGCCACCCGCGCTGCGCGAGCCGGAGACGCTGTCGGTTACGGCGGACTGCCCGGCGCTGCATCAGGTCTCTGCTCTGTCGCATCCCGACCTGCTGGTGCTGCGGCGGCCTTACGACACCAAGGCCAAGCGCTTTGCCGGCAGCATCCCCGTCGACGAGGTGCGGCGGCTGCGCGCCTTCCTCGGACATCACGCCGGCGAGGGGGCCTGGCGGGTCGTCATCGTCGATCAGGCCGACGACATGAACGTCAATGCCGCCAATGCGCTGTTGAAGTCGCTGGAGGAGCCGCCGCCGCTCACGATCTTTCTGCTGATCTCGTCGGAGCCGGGCCGTCTGCTCGCGACCATCGCCTCGCGCTGCTGCACGCTGGAGCTGGCGCCGCTGGCGCCGGAGGAGCTGCGCAAGGCCGCGGTGCAGGCGCTCGAAGCAGCGGGACGGCCCACGCCTGGGGACGAGGAATGGCAGCGGCTCGCGGCCCTGGCGGATGGCAGCGTCCGCCGTCTGCTCAGCCTCGCGCAGACGGGCGGGCTCGAGCTCAGCGAGCGCATCGAGAAGATGCTCAGGGCCCTGCCCGAGGTTGATTGGGTGGCGGCCCACACGCTTGCCGATCGCCTGGCCCCCAATCAGGCGGAGCAGCAACTCGAAACCTTCTTCGCCCTGCTGCTGGACCGCCTGGCGCGTTTGATCCGGGCGCGGACGCTGGTTTCCCTCGCCGCCAGCCCCGATGCCGAGCTGGCGCGGACGCTCATTCGGCCGGAGACCCTTGCCACCTGGGCGGAGCTGTGGGAAACACTCGTCCGCGACAAGGCGGAGGTGATGCTCCTCAATCTTGATCGCAGGACGCTCGTTCTGGAGACGCTGGCGCGCCTGTCGGCGGCAGCGGCGAGCGGAAAATGACGGGCGGCGGTTGCGCGCCCAGACCGTCTCATGTGCTCTTTGGAGAGATGGCAGCCGATGAGCGGCGACCGCAGCTACTACATCACGACGCCGATCTATTATCCGAACGCCGAGCCGCACTTCGGGCACGCCTATACGTCCATCGCGTGTGACGTGCTGGCGCGGTTCAACCGGCTTGACGGCAAGCGCGTGCTATTCCTGTCCGGCACTGACGATCACGGGCTGAAGATCAAGCAGAGCGCCGCCAAGGAAGGCATCACGCCGCAACAGCTCGTCGACAGGGTGTCGCCGCGCTTTGCGGAGCTGTTGGCAGCCTTCGACGTCACCAACGACGATTTCATTCGCACCAGCCAGCCCCGCCATCATCGCTCCGTGCAGGAGTTGTGGCGGCGGATGGCGGCGAACGGCGACATTTATCTCGACAGCTACGGCGGCTGGTACTCGGTCCGGCAGGAAGCCTACTTCAAGGAGAGCGAGACCACGGTCGGCCCGGACGGCGTGCGACGCGAGCCGCTCGGCTCTCCGGTCGAGTGGACCGAGGAGAAGACCTATCGCTTCCGGCTTTCGCGCTACCAGGAGCCGCTGCTGGCGTACTATGAGGCCAATCCCGATTTCATCGGACCGCCGGAGCGGCGCAACGAAGTGATGAGCTTCGTGAAGGGCGGCCTCGAGGATCTGTCGGTCTCGCGCGCGTCCCTCGATTGGGGCGTGCCGGTGCCGGGCGACCCGGACCATGTCATGTACGTGTGGGTCGATGCGCTGACCAACTACATCACCGGCGCCGGTTTCCCGGACGAGGCGGGCGAGCTCTACCGGACGTTCTGGCCCGCCGATGTGCACATGATCGGCAAGGACATCGTGCGCTTCCATTGCGTCTACTGGCCGGCGTTCCTCATGTCGGCCGGCGTGCCGCTGCCACGTCGCGTCTATGCGCACGGGCTGCTGCTGAGCCGCGGCGAGAAGATGTCGAAGTCCGTCGGCAACGTGGTCGAACCCTTCGAGATGATCCGCACCTACGGCGTCGACCAGATCCGCTACTTCGCCATGCGCGAAGTGCCCTTCGGGCAGGACGGTGGCTATACGCCGGAGGCGCTCGCCAACCGCATCAACGCCGATCTCGCCAACGACCTCGGCAATCTGGCGCAGCGCTCCGCTCGCTGTCGATGATCGCCAAGAACTGTGGCGGCGTGGTGCCGACGCCCGGTGCCTTGACGGCGGCCGACCAGGAGATCCTGGCGGCGGCGGACGGCATGCTCGAAGCGGCGCGGGCCGCGTTCGCGCGTCAGGCCATCCACCGGGGTCTCGAGGCGGTCTGGAACGTGGTGGCCGACGCCAACCGTTATTTCGCGGCGGAGGAGCCCTGGGCCAAGCGTAAGACCGAGCCCAAGCGCATGGAGACGATCCTCTACGTCACCGCCGAAGTGCTGCGAGAGATCGCGATCCTGGCGCAGCCGATCACGCCGCGCGGGGCCGGCCGGCTGCTCGATCTGCTCGGCCAGACGGCAGAGGCGCGCACGTTCGCCAGCTTCGGCGAGGCCCGGCGGCTGGTGCCGGGCACGGCGTTGCCGGCGCCCACACCGGTATTTCCACGCTATGTGCCGCCTGAAGAGGCCGGCGCCTGATGCTCGTCGATCACCATTGTCATCTGGATTTCCCGGAGCTGGCTGCGGATCGCGCCGGTGTGCTGGCGCGCGCGCGCGCTGCCGGCGTCGGTCTCATGGTGACCATCTCGACGGCCATTCGCAATGCCGCGCCGCGGGAGATCGCCGAGGCGCACGAGGAGGTCTATTGCTCCGTCGGCACGCACCCCCATCGCGCGCACGAGGAGCTGGATGTGACGCTCGGAGAGTTGGTGGCGCTGACCGCGCATCCGAAGGTGGTCGCCGTCGGAGAGGCCGGCCTCGACTATTTCTACAAGAAGAGCCCGCCGGAGGCGCAGGAAGCCGGCTTTCGCCTGCACATCGCGGCGGCGCGGGAAAGCGGGCTGCCGCTGGTGATCCACACGCGCGACGCCGACGCCGATACGGCCCGCATCCTCGAGGAGGAGATGGCCATCGGCGCCTTCAAGGCGGTGCTGCACTGCTTCACGGGCGGCGAGCCGCTGGCGCGACGGGGCGTCGAGCTCGGCTGCTACGTGTCGTTCTCGGGCGTGGTGACGTTCAAGAAGTCCGAGGCTCTGCGAGCCATCGCCGCCGCGGTACCGCTCGATCGCCTGCTGGTGGAGACGGATGCGCCTTTTCTCGCGCCGGAGCCGATGCGCGGCAAGCGCAACGAGCCGGCCTTCGTCGCCCACACGGCGCGGCGCTTGGCGGCGGTTCGCGGCATGGACGCCGCGGCGTTCGCGGAGGCCACGACGGAGAATTTCTTCCGGTTGTTCTCGAAGGTGCCGCGATCGGCGCTGCCTAGCAGGTCCGCGACGGCATGACGCTGCGTCTGACCATTCTCGGCAGCGGCTCGTCGGGCGGTGTCCCGCGCCTCGGGAACCATTGGGGGGCCTGCGATCCGAGCAATCCGCGCAACAGGCGGTTGCGCTGCGCCTTGCTGGTGGAGCGGTTCTCGGATCGCGGCGCGACCCGGGTGCTGGTCGACTCCCCGCCCGATATCCGCGAGCAGCTTCTGGCGGCGCGCGTCGCCAAGCTCGACGCCGTGCTCTACACCCACGATCACGCCGACCATACCCACGGCATCGATGATCTGCGCGTGCTCGCCCATAACGCCAAGCGCCGCGTCGACGTCTATTTCGACGCGCCGACCCGCGACAGTCTCGTGGCGCGCTTCAACTATTGCTTCATGACGCCTCAGGGCAGCAGCTATCCGCCGATCCTCAAGGCCCACGATCTCGAACCGGGCGTGGCGCTGACGATCGAGGGGGCAGGCGGGCCGATTCCCGTTCTGCCGATCCTCCAGCAGCACGGCGATGCCACCTCGCTCGGCTTCCGGTTCGGCCGCGCCGTCTACTCACCCGATATCAGCGACATTCCCGAGGCGAGCCTGCCGCACTTCACGGACATGGACGTGTGGATCGTCGATGCGCTGCGCTACGTGCCGCACCCCAGCCACTTCAGCGTCAAGGAGGCGTGTGCGTGGGTCGAGCGGTTGAAGCCGCGGCGCACGATCCTGACCCACCTGCACGTGGACCTCGATTACGCGGCCCTGCAGCGCGAGCTGCCGCCCGCCATCGAGCCGGCTTTCGACGGCTTGCAGATCACGCTGGACTGAGGCCGGCCGGCGCGCCAGCCGGCGCGGGTCAGGTGGCGGCGCGCTTGAAGCGAAAGAGCTCACCGCTGCTCTGGCACTGCGGATCGACGAGATCGAGAAACAGGGACGTGAGCTCGTGAGGCTCCGGCAGGGTCATGGGGTCCTCGCCCGGGAAGGCCTTGGCGCGCATGGCGGTGCGTGTCGGACCGGGGCTCAGCAGGTTCACCTTGACGTTGGTCTGCGCCACCTCTGCCGCATAGGTCTTGACCAGGGCCTCGAGCGCGGACTTGGACACGGAATAGGGGCCCCAGTAGGCGCGGCAGAGCTGCGCCGCGCCCGAGGTCACGAACACACCACGACCGGCATCGGAGCGGCGCAGCAGCGGGTCCAGCGAGCGGATCAGGCGCCAGTTGGCGTTGAGGTTGATGTCCATCACCTGTGTCCAGGCGTCGAGGGTGATGTGACCGAGCGGGGAGAGCGGCCCGAGCAGGCCGGCATTGGCGACGAGGATGTCGAGCTTGCCCCAGCGCTGGAAGAGGCTCGGCCCGAGCACGTCGATCTTGTCGCCGTCGGCGAGGTCGAGCGGTACCAGCGTAGCGGCGCCACCCACCTTGCGGATCTCGTCGTCGAGTTCTTCGAGCGCGCCCTTGGTGCGGGCCAGCAGAACCACGTGGCAGCCGTTGCGCGCAAGCTCGATGGCGACGGCCCGGCCGATGCCTCGCGAGGCGCCCGTGATGAGGGCGAGGCGCCCGTTCAGTCTTTCCTTGCGTGACATTGGCTACCGCCTGAGCAATCGCAGATGAACCTCCGCCTCTGCTAGCCGCTCTGGCGCGCCGCTGCAAGCCGGTATGTCGGCGACGGCCACGGCAAAGGCCACGCCATCCCCTGTATGATCGGGGGACGCCGTGGCCTTGATGACGGTGCGGACTACTTGGGCTGCGGCTCGCCTTCCTTGCGCTCGATCAGGCCCTTGGCGCCTTCCTTGGCCTTCTCGAGAGCCTTGCTGCCCATTTCCTTGGCCTTCTCGAGGGCCGGCTTGGCGGCTTCGATGGCCTTGCTGCCGGCGTCCTTGGCCTTCTCGACGTAGGGGCGGGCTCGCTCGCGCGCCTTCTCCGACAGCTCGATCATGCGTTCGGCGCTCTGGCCGGACAGCTCGCGTGTGCGCTTGATCAGCCGCGAGAACCAGCTTTGCGACGGGGCGAGATCGGCGGCCTTCAGGGACTGGATCGTGGCGATGAGATCGCGATGGTCCTTCTTGGCGGCGTCGCCGCTGATCGCCTCGGTCAGGCCGGTGAAGAGCACGAGCGGCGTGCAGGCCGTCACGACCTTCGTTCCCGTCTTGACCCACTTGGCGTTGGTGACCTGCGTCTCCTGGGCGAAATAGACCTTCTTGCCGTCCACCTGCTCGCGCAGGATCGCCCGGTCGATCACGGGCACGAAGTGACCGCCCAGCTGGGTCACAAGCTTGAACAGGGCGTTGTCGGGGTCCGGGAACTGCACGAAGAACGTGACGGCATCGTCATTCGCCAGGGCCTGACGGATGGCGTCCTCGGTGGACTTCGCATAGGTGATGCGCTTGGTCGTGCCGAGCCCCTGGGCGTCGATCCGCTGCAGGAAGCGGAACGTGGCGGCGCTGCCGCTGGCCTCCGGGGGCAGGATGAAGCGGAGCTTCGGGGCGTAGGCCGAGATCTCGCCGAACGTGCCGAGTTCCTTGTTGCGGGAGACGGCGAACACGCACTCGCGCACGTCGTCCGAGCGCACGATCTGCAGCGTGGGTTTGCCCGCGCCGAGCGCCCTCAGGCGGAACACGTCGAACTGGGCATAGCCGAGCTGGCGGGGATCACGCTCGACCCGCTCCATGTTCTCGAGCGAGCCGGCCGAGACCGTGCACTTGTGCTTGAACCTGGACTTGGTGAGCTGCGCCTCGAGGCGCGGGCAGAACGAGCCGTGATAGGCGCCCTTCTCACCGCCCGTATTGATCTGGTTGGCGAACGCTGAGGTGCTCGCCAGCAGTGTGATGGCGGCGAGGCCCATGGCCGGGTGACGATATCGCATGATACTCCTCTGGTCCCAAGTGATGTGTTGCGCCGGGTGCGCTCCTCCAGGGATGGTCGGATGGCACGTCGACGCGGGCGAAAGATGTCCGTCCACTCACACTGGAGAACGACCCCGTGTGGGCGGCTCACATGCACGCTTTCGCGCTCAATGGCCGAGAACGTAGAACGGAATTCTGGCGGTTTTGTAACAGATGAGCAGCAGGCGGAGCGAGCAGGATTTCCGCCTGTCCCCCGTCAGCGCACCTCGGCGAGGAACGAAAGCTGGCGCGGCGGCTCGCTGCCGGACTTGTCCTGCAGGCGCGTCGGATAATCGCCGGTGAAGCAGTGGTCGGTGAACTGGGGACTGCGCGGATCGCGCTTGTCGTAGCCCATCGCCGCGTAGAGCCCGTCGAGCGACAGGAAGCGCAGGGTCGTGGCGCCCATGAAAGCCCGCATCTCCTCGAGACTCATCTTGGCGGCCAGGAGATCCTCGGTGCGGGGCGTGTCGATGCCGTAGTGGTCGGAGTAGGCGATGGGCGGGCAGGCGATGCGCATGTGCACCTCACGCGCGCCGGCCTCGAACATCATCGATACGATTTTCTGCGAGGTGGTGCCACGCACGACGCTGTCATCGATGAGCACGACGCTGTTGCCTTTGACGGCCAGGGCGTTGGCGGAGTGCTTGAGCTTGACGCCGAGCTGGCGAATGCGCTGCTCCGGCTCGATGAAGGTGCGCCCGACGTAGTGGTTGCGGATGATGCCGAGCTCG
>JAGRKR010000294.1 GCA_020442225.1 Hyphomicrobiaceae bacterium
CCTGCGCCACGCCGCCGGCGCGGCGCTCGCCGAGGCCGGCTGCAGCGATAAGCAGATCGCGTCAATTCTCGGCCACCGCAGCCAGTCCATGACCGCCCACTACACCCGTCAGGCTCGCCAGCGCACCCTCGCCAGCGAGGCGATGCAGAAGCTCGTCGATCGTCAACGGCGAACAGGAACAGAACGGGAAAGTGGCAAAACTTCTGACGCGAGTGGCAAATCGAGTCTGAAAAAGTAGCTTAAGCTATTGAGAACATTGGTGAGCGGGGTGGGGATCGAACCCACGACCATCTGATTAAAAGTCAGATGCTCTACCACTGAGCTACCCGCCCGAGTTTCGCTTGCCCCGTCGTGCCGGACGCGCCGCGTGATCGGCCTTGCGCAGCGCATGCCCCGCGGCTCCAGCCGGCGAGGCGCGACGCTCCCGATCATGCAACGCAGATCTGCACGGGCCTGCCATCTGCGACGGCCGCAGCATCACGAACTCAAGCGCGTTCTAGTGGATTTGTCCGGGCCACGCAATGCGGCTCAAGCCGGAACTGCCGGTAGGTCACGAGCGAGCGAAGCGCCGTCGCCGGACACCCCGGCGGCATGCCGCCGCCCGAGCCTGCCATGACCACGTGAGGTCCGCCAAAGGTGCGGCAGGCGACAGGCTTACGACGTGCCCCGCCGCAACCCGAGGAACGTGCCGAGCGTGCGCCGCCCCCGGCTCACCACGCCCGGAACCGACGGTGACACGGCCTGGCTCTGACGCCCCGCCTCCAGGCCCTCGTTGCACTGGCGGTGCCAGGCCATCGCCTCGCGCATGGACGTCGCCGCCTCGACGGAGCGACGGAATTCGTCCATCGTCCCGGCGGCTTCCAGCGTCGGACGCTGGCCGTCATCGCCGGACTTTTCCTTCTTGCTCTTCCCAGTGCCAATCACGTTCGCATCCCCCAATCGATGCAGTGGCGCGCACACGACGGCGCCGAAGATAATGCTCCGCCCACGATATCGCCGACCAACTCCAAATGCTTGAATAACTTCCGTATAAGTTTATCTTTGTCGGGATTTTCCCGCATCGTCGCAATTGCAAGCGGACGTTGCGGAATGTTCGATCAAGTCGGCCAAGTACCTGCAATTTCAGAACATTGGCCTTGTGCCCTCCAGGCAACAGGCAACGTCTCCTAGCGCATCGATGATCTTGCCGCCCCAGCCCGGCACACCACTTGACTTGGAGCTAACCCTTCCAGGAACTCCACTCGAAGACTTCACCTCCTCACCGTCATGCGAGACATCCAGTCATGGAACACCTCTATTCGTTCTCCGGACGCATGAGCCGCAAGCCCTGGTGGCTCGTCTTCGTCGCGGCGATCATCGCGGGCATTGCCGGCACGATAGTCCTGCAGCCCGAGCTGCTCACAAGTTTCGAAAAGCCCCCCAAGCCGACGTTGGCGGTAACGCTCCTCAACCTCGTCTTGTTCGTGCCCCTCGCTGCGATCACGTTTCGCCGCTGTAACGACCGCGACTGGCCGACCTGGGTGCCAGCCCTAGCTTGCGCTGTCTCGCTGCCGTTCTACATCGGGCCGTCGTTCGGCGTGCTGATGGATCCGCTCGAGGGACAGACCTGGGAAATGATCTTCTTTGGCCTCGCCATAGTGGTCGGCCTCGCCCTCTTCGTGGACAACGGTTTCCTCCGGGGTACGCCGGGCCCCAATACGCACGGGCCCGATCCGCTCGCCTGACGGAGCTGATCCCGCTCGCGTCCGGACCGCTCTTGGCATCGCCCGCGCCTTGGGCGATGCTGACGGCTCCGGAACCGGTGCGATGGAGGCGGCCGCGCCACGGATGGCGGGCCGCCCCTGCGCCCGAGTGAGTGGAAAGTCGTCAAGCGATGCGGATCGCCTCGTTCAATCTCGAAAGCCTCGACCTGCCCCCGAAGGCCCGGGTGCCGCTCGAAGCACGCGCGGAGATGCTACGGCCCCAGCTCGAGCGGCTCGATGCGGACGTGCTCTGCCTGCAGGAAGTCAACGCGCAGAAAATCCCCGGCACGGGCACGCGGCAGCTCGTCGCCCTCGATGCCCTGCTCGCCGGCACGCGCTATGCGAGCTACCAGCGCGCCGTCTCGACGAGCGGGGAAGCGGGGGGCGCCACGGATGTCCACAATCTCGTAACGCTGTCCCGCCTGCCGATCGTGGAGCAGCGCAGCCTGCTGCACTGCTACGTCAAGCCGCCGCTGCACGAACGCGTGACGGCGCGGCCGCCCGACGCCGAGCCGACGCCGATCCGGCTGGACCGGCCGCTCCTGCTGACGGAGATCGCGCTGGCGGACGGTCGCCGGCTGGCGGTGATCAACGTGCATCTGCGCGCGCCCCTCGCCACCGCCATTCCCGGCCAAAAGGAGGCGCCCTTCGTCTGGAAGTCGGTGGCGGGCTGGGCCGAGGGCTACTACACGGCGAGCGTGAAGCGCGCGTTGCAGGCGCTCGAGCTTCGCCTGGCCGTCGACGCCCTGCTCGACGAGGCCCCGCAACGGCTCGTCCTCGTCGCCGGCGATCTCAATGCCGAGGATCACGAGACGCCCCTGCGCCTCGTGATCGGCGCGGAAGAGGACACGGGCAACGGGCGCCTCGCCGCACGCGCGCTCGTCCTGCTCGATCGCGCCATCCCCGAGGACCGGCGCTTTTCCATCGTGCATTACGGTCGGCCGCAGATGTTCGACCACATGCTGGCGAGCCGCGCTCTGCTCGCCCACGTGCAAGGCATCGAGGTGCACAACGAGACGCTCGGCGACGAAGCCCTGGCTTACGCCAAGGTGGCCGTGGCCCCCGGCTCCTATCACGCCCCCCTCGTGCTGACGCTGAACCTCGACGGCGCGGGCGCGGGCGGCGGCCCAACGGCATGATCGTCGCATCGCCCGCCGATAGCCGCACGCGAGACGTGGGTCAGGACCGCTCGCCCTCAAGCCGGCGGCGCGTCTCCGCCAGGAACGCCGCATAGCGCCCCTCCGCGATTGCCTGCCGGATGGCGCCCATCAGCTCCTGATAGAAGTGGGTATTGGCCCACGACAGCAGCATTGCGCCGAGGTACTCGCCCGAACGCACGAGGTGGTGCAGATAGGCGCGCGAATAATCGCGTGCCGCCGGACACGTGCTCGTCGCATCGAGCGGCGCGGGATCGTCGGCGTGCCGGGCATTGCGCAGGTTCACCTTGCCGTTCCAGGTGAAGGCGAGCCCGTGTCGCCCGTTGCGGGTCGGCAGAACGCAATCGAACATGTCGATGCCGCGCGCCACCGCCTCGAGTATGTCCTCCGGCGTGCCGACACCCATGAGATAGCGGGGCTTGTCCGTGGGCAGCAGCGGCAGCGTCATGTCGAGCGTCTCGAGCATCGCCGCGTGCCCCTCGCCCACCGCCAGCCCGCCGATGGCATAGCCCGGCAGGTCGAGCGCCACCAGCGCCTGCGCCGAGCGGCGCCGCAGATCCTCGAACACCGCCCCCTGGACGATGCCGAACAGCGCCTGCCCTTCCCCCGCGTGACGCGCGAACGCCTCGCGCGAGCGCTCCGCCCAGCGCAGCGACAGTTCCATGGCGCGCTCGGCGTCCCGGTGCTCGGCCGGAAACGCGATGCACTCGTCGAGTTGCATCTGGATGTCGGCGCCGAGCAGGCATTGGATCTCGATCGACCGCTCGGGCGACAGCAGGTGGCGGCTGCCATCGATATGCGACTGGAACTCGGCCCCCTCCTCGCGGATCTTGCGGATGCGCGACAGGCTCATCACCTGGAAGCCGCCGGAGTCGGTGAGGATCGGCCGCCGCCAGCGCATGAAGTCATGCAGGCCGCCGAGACGCGCCACCCGCTCCGCGCCGGGGCGCAGCATGAGGTGATAGGTGTTGCCGAGGATCACGTCGGCGCCGGCCGCCTCGACCTGATCGAGGTAGACCGCCTTCACGGTCGCCGCCGTGCCGACCGGCATGAACGCCGGCGTCCGGATCGTGCCGCGCGGGCCGATGATCTCGCCGCGTCGCGCGGCGCCGTCGCGCGCGAGAAGCTTGAAGGCGAAGCGAGAGGCTGGCGTCATGCCGTCATCCTCGTGCGGAACAGCAGCGTGGCGTCACCATAGGAGTAGAACCGGTAACGCTCGGCGATGGCGTGCGCATAGGCACGGCGCATGACCTCCAACCCCGCGAATGCCGCCACCAGCATGAACAGGGTCGAGCGCGGCAGATGAAAATTCGTCATGAGGACATCGACGGTCTTGAAGCGGTAGCCCGGCGTGATGAAGAGCGCGGTCTCGCCGACGAAGGGATGGATGACGCCTGTATCGTCACTCGCCGTCTCGAGAAGGCGGAGCGCCGTCGAGCCGACGGCGACGATGCGCCCGCCGGCAGCCTTGACCCGGTTGAGGCGCTCGGCTGTTGCGGCATCGATCTCTCCCCACTCGCCGTGTATGACGTGATCGGCTGTATCCTCCGCCTTGACGGGCAGGAACGTGCCGCCCCCCACATGAAGTGTGACATGTTCCGCCGCGACGCCGCGCCGGGTCAGAGCCTCGAACAGCGCGGGCGTGAAATGCAGCCCCGCCGTGGGCGCCGCGACAGCCCCCTCGCGCCGGGCATAGATGGTCTGATAGCGCTCGCGGTCCTCGGGCCGGAGCGGACGACGGGAGGCGATGTAGGGCGGCAGCGGCACCTGCCCGAGCGCGGCGATGGCCTCGTCCAGGTAGGCGCCGTGTCGATCGAACGCCAGCACGACCTCGCCACCCGCGCCCCGCATCTCGACCGTCGCCTCGAGATGCCCGGCAAAGCACACGTCGGACTCGCTCCCGAAGACGAGGCGGTCGCCGGCCTGCAGACGCTTGGCGGGTCGCGCCAGGGCGCGCCAGCGGCTCTCGTCGACGGGGGCCAGAAGGTTGAAGGAAACGGCCGCGACGTGCTCGCCGCGATGACGCCGGCCCGCCAGCTCGGCCGCCACGACACGGGTATCGTTGAGCACCAGCACATCGCCGGGCCGCAACAGCTCGGGCAGCTCCCGCACCCGCCGGTCCGCGAGTTCCGGAGTCTCCCCGGGAGCCACGACGAGCAGCCGCGCCCCATCACGCTCGCGCGTCGGCTCGAGCGCGATCAGGTCCTCGGGCAGTGTGAAATCGAAAAGCTCGGTTCGCATGCCGGCACATGGCCATCGCTTCGCCGTGGGCGTCAAGCCCTTGCTGCGAAACGGCGACGAGCTGGCTGCAGCCCGACCGATATCGTCCGGGCGAGCTCGACATCCCGGCCTCAGCGCGCCCGCACCGCAAACGCACGCTGCCGCCTCCGCAGAGACGGCAGCGGCGGCAGTCCTACTTGACGTCGGCGGCGACGCGCAGCGACGTAATCGTGTCGGGATCGCGCACGGGCTCGCCGCGCTTGATCTTGTCGACTTTCTCCATGGGGGACGTCACCTCGCGCCAGACCGTGTACTGTCGATCCAGTAAACGGGCGTCGTCGAAGCAGATGAAGAACTGGCTGTTGGGGGAATAAGGATTGGCGGC
>JAGRKR010000295.1 GCA_020442225.1 Hyphomicrobiaceae bacterium
GCGCTCGACGTTGCTGGCGAATGCCGCCCGAGTCAGATGACGGCGCACGACGCCGATGCGGCTGTAGCTGATCGCGAACATCAGGCAGGCGCCGACGACACCGAGCACCACGCCGACGAGATAGCCGAAATTGATGATGACGATCATGATCGCCAGAGCCAGGGCGAAGTCCATCCAGGCATTCTGTGCCGGCGAGCGCGACATGGCCTCCTGCAGGATGCGCACGCCGACATAGGCGAGCAGACCGGCGAGGATCGGCGTCGGAACGAGACGCGGCAGGTCGATGCCCGTCATCAGCACGAGTCCGATGAAGACGGCGGCCACCACGCCGCTGGCGCGGCCGACACCGCCGGTCTCCGCCATCAGCTTGCTCGACTGCATCGAGAGATTGCCGGAAAAGCCGCCGAGGGGCGCCGCAATCAAGTTGGCTATGCCGTTGTGGCGGAACTCACTGTCGAGGTCGGCGACGCGCGCGCGCTGCACCTCGAGACTGGAGACGTCGAGCAGCAACGCAATGGCGGTGACGCCGGCCACCGAGCCGATTTCCGCGAGTGCATGGAGATACAGCCGCCAGTCGATGTCGGCCGCCAGCGCCACCGCCGGGGGCCACCAGGGGACAGGCCGGCTGGAGCCGGTGAGGTACCAACCGGAGCTCGCACTCGCGAGGCCGAGCCCCCAGAGCAGGACATCGAGCACAAGCGTGGCTGAAAAGAACATCAGCGGCAGAACGAACACGCTCTCGCTGCGCGACTTCAGCAGGAACACGACGGCGACGAACGCCACCGCCACGGCCAGCTTCGGCACATCCTCCGGCTGCAGCCCCGAGGCCATGGCGAAGAGTTGCAGCTCGCGTCCGGTCACGACCTCGATGCTGCCCGTGACGAGCTGCCAGCCGGACGCAGCGAGAAAGCCGCCGATCACCGGATAGGGCACGAAGCGCACGAACTGGCCCATTCGGAAGGCGCCGATCAGGAACAGCACGGCTCCCGTCACGAAGGTGGCCAGCGTGATGGCGAGCAGGACATGCAGGACCGCCAGCTCGACACCGCCGCCACGCGCCAGGATCGGCGCCGAGACCGTGGCCGCCAGCACGCTCATCACGGCGATGGCCGGGGTATCGGGGCCCGTGCCGACGGGGGTCAGCGTGCTCCTCAGCGCCACGTAGAGACCGGACACCGCCGAGCCCATCAGCAGCGCCCACAGACCGAGCGCCAGTCCCGACTTGAGGTCGCCCTGGAACAGCAGTGCGCTGAAGGAGACGCAATAGGCGACCGTCACGAGGGCCGAGACGATCCCCGCCACGAGATCGCCGCCGAGCCGCGCGCCATGGTCGCGCGAGAGCTGCTCGGCACGCGCGAAAGCCGGTCGCGTCCGCGCGCGCCTGAGCGTGCGCCGCGTTCCGGCACGCGCGCGCGTGCGCAGACGGAGCCTCCGCCGGCGCCGGCGCTTGCCGCTCTGGTGGTCCTCGCCCGTCGTCGCTTCCGGCGCCACGCCTGCCCTCACATTGGTGGCCAGATCATTGCCACCCCGCGCGGCAATTCAAGCGAATTCTGTCTGCGACCGCCCGGCCTCGCCCACATATTCGTGCGCCGCACGGGCCGCGCCGTGTGCCGCCATGAAACGGGTTTGCACTCAGCACGCGCCCCCGGGCGCGGCAGCTGCCCGCGTCTGGCTCGAGAGCCAGGCGCCATAGGCCTCGCTTGCGCGCGTCACGGGAATGACGAGGAAGGCCGGCACCTCGTAGGTATGCAGCCGCGTCAGCTCCGCCTCGACCGCATCCACGAGCTCCTGCCGCGTCTTGATCAGCACGGCGCACTCGCTGTCGCGTTGCACCTCCCCCTGCCAGGCATAGATCGCCGTCATGGCCGGCAGAATGTTCACGCAGGCGGCGAGCTTGGCGCCGACGAGCGCGCGGGCGACGCCCTCGGCATCCTCGCTCGAGGCGAATGTCGTGTAGATCAGGGCGAGCGCTGCCTCCGGCATTTCCCACTCCATAGCTGCACACTTGCATTGCGCCGGCCAAAGCCGCATGACATGCGAACGGCCGGTATAGTGCCGAGCCGACAGTACAGTGGCAAACGATGTCTGCCGAACCGACCGCATTCAGCCGGATCACCTTCGTCGCCAGCGACGTGGCGGAGGCCTTATCGGCGCGCGATCGACTCATCGCCCGCTATGGCCAGTGCGAGACGGGCACGCCCGACGCCATCGTCGCCCTCGGTGGCGACGGCTTCATGTTGCAGACGCTCCACCTGCACATGCACGCTCGCATACCGATCTACGGCATGAACCGAGGCTCGGTCGGTTTCCTCATGAACGAGTACGCCGAGGACCGCCTGCACGAGCGGCTGGCCAGCGCCACGGTCAACACCATCCATCCGCTGCGCATGCAGGCCATGGACGCCGACGGCAGGAGCCACGAAGCACTGGCGATCAACGAGGTCTCGATCTTCCGCGAGCGCTATCAGGCCGCCAAGCTGTGCATCTCCATCGATGGCAAGGTGCGCATGGAGGAATTGATCTGCGACGGCCTGCTTGTCGCCACGCCGGCCGGCTCCACCGCCTACAACCTCTCGGCCCATGGCCCCATCCTGCCGATCAACGCTCCCTTGCTCGCCCTGACGCCGATCAGCCCCTTCCGCCCGCGGCGCTGGCGCGGGGCGCTGCTGCCGAACAAGGCGCACGTGACCATCAAGGTCCGCGAAGCCAGCAAGCGGCCCGTCAGCGCCGTGGCCGACCACACCGAGTTTCGCCATGTCGTCGAGGTGGAGATCCGCGAGGACGCCAGCATCGACCTGCTGATGATGTTCGATCCCGGTCACGCCCTCGACGAGCGGATCCTGTCGGAGCAGTTCCTGAATTGATCGCGCGGCCCGCCCGTGCCCCGCGCCTCAGCGTGCCCGTGGCGCGCTGACCCTTGTGCTCCACCGCCCTCTCGTCGCGGTGGCGTCGTGTGTGCGGACGGGCGATGGCGCGCCGGCGAGATCGAGGCCGCCCTTGAGCCGCGCCTGAGCCGGCAGGAGGCTGCCGGCCGTCTCCACGCGCTGCTTTGTGACTGGCGCGACCGGCGGCAGGCGCAATTGCTCGGCGATGGATTGCCCGCGCAGCGCCATGATCTCGTGGCGCTCCTCGGGGATGGGCACGTAGTAGTGGCCGTTCCGGGTCACGAAAATGCGGCGCGCGAGATGACCGAGCCCGTGGTGCGGGCCATGACGCTTTACCAGCGCGAGCCATGCCTGATCGGCGGCCACGGGCTTTCTGGGGATCTTGGCGCGCTTTTGCGCGGCCCACGCCGACGTGCGGACCATCTCACCAGCGGTCGCCGAAGCCAGACCGAGCGCCGCCGCGACACCGGCTGCGAGCACGCGAAGGCATGCACCCGCAAGCAAACAGCCGACCGAACTCCGGAACATACGCGAAGGCATGATACCAGTACCCCACCGCAACACACGCGACGCGAGCCCGATACGCAGAGCACCAACAGACCTTGAAGTGTAGGCCGTCGGAATAAATCCGAGGTTAATGCGCCGCCCGGAATGGCACGGCGCCTTCGCTGGGGCAGGACTTTATGCCTGTCCGCCGGCTGCCCCTTACGTTGGCGGCCGATCGTGTGTATCGAAGGAGCCCTGACAGAGAGGACATACACGCATGAAGGGGCTTTTCTTTGAAGAGTTCGAGGTCGGCCAGCGCTTCGAGCATGCCATCCGCAGGACCGTCACCGAGATGGACAACACGCTCTTCTCGTGCCTCACGCACAACCCGCAGCCGCTGCACATCGACCATCACTTCGCCGCCGCGACGGAATGGGGCCGCCCCCTCGTCAACAGCCTGTTCACCCTCGGCCTGATGATCGGCATCTCCGTGAACGACACCACCATCGGCACGACGATCGGCAATCTCGGCATGACCGACGTGCGCTTCCCGCACCCGCTCTTCCACGGCGACACCGTGCGCGTCGAAACCACCGTCGCCTCGAAACGCGAAAGCCGCTCCCGCAGCGATGCCGGCCTCGTCGAGTTCCTGCACCGGGCATACAACCAGGATGCGGTACTGGTGGCGGAGTGCAAGCGCGCGGCCTTCATGCGCAAGAAGCCGGTGGCCTGACCATGCGCTCCCTGCTCTTCGTTCCGGGCGACAGCGAGCGCAAGCTCGCGCGTTCCCTCTCCTGCGGCGCCGACATCCTCCTCATCGACCTCGAGGACTCCGTGGCGTCCGCCGCCAAGCCGACGGCGCGCGGCCTCTCGGCCGAGTTCATCCGCGCGCATCTGTCACTCGAGACGCGCCCGCGGCTCTACATCCGCATCAACAGCCTCGACACGGCCTTCTGGGAGCAGGATCTCGAACAGGTCATGCCGGCCGCCCCCGAGGGCGTGCTGCTGCCCAAGGCGCGCTCGGGCGAGGACGTGCATCAACTCTCGATCGCGCTCGCCAGCGCCGAAAGCCGCTCCGGCCTGACGCACGGTGCGACGCGCATTCTCGCACTGACGACGGAGGTGCCGGGCTCGCTTCTGCACATGGGCAGCTATGTCGGGCAGAGTTCGCGCCTCGATGGGCTCACCTGGGGAGCCGAGGACCTCGCCGCCCAGATCGGCTCCCTGTCCAACCGCACACCGGACGGCCAGTATACGTCGCCCTACCGCCTCGTCCGCGACCTCTGCCTGATCACGGCAGCGGCAGCCGGAGCCGCGGCCATCGACAGCGTCTACGTGAACTTTCGCGATCCGGACGGGCTGCGCCGGGAGGCGGAGGAGGCGGCGCGCGACGGCTTCACGGCCAAGATGGCCATCCACCCCGATCAGGTCGCCATCATCAACGAGGTGTTCACGCCGAGCCCTGCGGAGATTGCGCGCGCCGAGCGCATCGTCGGGGCTTTCGCCGCAGCGGGCGATGCCGGCGTGGTCTCCCTCGACGGCATCATGCTCGACCGGCCCCACCTGACGCTCGCCCGGCGCACGCTGAAGCGCGCCGGACGCAGCCTCGTCTAGACCGCGTTCAGGTCGTCTTGCGGCCCAGCGCCTCGGCGGCGCTCGGTCGCTCGAGGGAGAAGACGTTCTCGGGCGTCACGACGGCATAATCCATGTAGCCGAGGCGTGCCAGAGGCCGGGTCTTGGCGATGTCCACCTTGCCGTCGGCGATGATCTTGTCGTCGATATAGACGCCGACCACGAGGCCGATCACGACCATATACGGCGCCTTGCGTCCGCCCGGCTTGCCGGGAAGCGAGAGCGTGCAGTGGTAGCGGCACTCGAGGGCGGCCGGGCTCTCGGCCACCCGCGGCGGCTTCACGAAGCGCGACGGCGCCGGCGTCAGGCCAGCAAGCGCGAGCTCGTCGACGCCCGTGCCCACGTCGGCCGACGTGATGTTCATCTGGTCCTTCAGATCGTACGTGCAGAACGAGCAGACGAATTCCCCGGTCGCCTCCGCATTGGCGAGGGAGTGCTTACGCCCGGAAGAGGCGAACATCACGTAATGCGGATCGTCGCCGACGCCGTTGAAAAAGCTGTAGGGCGCCAGGTTGACGTTGCCGTCCTTGTCGAGCGTCGACACCCAGCCGACCGGCCGTGGCACGACCAGCGCCTTCCAGGGATCGTGCTTCAGCCCGTGCTTGTTCTCCAGCGCGTCGTAGATCATCGCCTACCTCTCGATTCTGTGCTGCGGCCTCAGGCCGTCCAGTTGCTGACAATGGCGGCTAGATCGGGCCGCTCGCGCTCGTCGGGTGTCACGAGCGGCGTGCCGATGTAGATGAAGCCCGCCACGCGCTCGCCGTCACCGAGCCCCAGCGCCTTGCCGACGGCCGGCGAATAGGCATACCACTCCGTGATCCAGTTGGCGGCAAATCCCATGGCGTGGGCCGCCAGGCAGAGATTGAGGCAGGCCGCCCCCGCCGACAAGACCTGCTCCCATTCCGGCACGACGGACGTGCTTCGCGGACTGGAAACGACGGCGATCACCACGGGCGCCCGCAGAAAGCGCGCGCGCTCCGTCTCGAGACGGATCGGTGAGGGCGCGTCCTTGTCCTCGGCCACGAGAGCATCGGCCAGCACGCCGCCGAAGGCCGCCCGCGCCTCGCCCTCGAACACCACGAAGCGCCACGGCGCCAGCCGCTTGTGGTCGGGCACGCGCGCGGCAATGCGCAGGATCTGCTCCAGCGCTTCGGCCGACGGCCCCGGCTCACCGAGGCTCTTGGCCGACACGGAGCGTCGCGTGCGCAGGAGCGCGAGCGCATTTTCGTTCATAGCGACCACCATCATGCAGTTCTTCCGGCTGCTATTGGCTATATCAAAACAGGATGAGCTACAATGCGCCGCTGTTGGAGTTTGACGGGGACCGGCGTGCGCCGATCGGGAGCTTGCTCATGATGCCTCGCTGGATCGCCGATGGAAGCCCCCTGGCGCTGGTCCTCGGCGTCATGCTCGCGCTGGTCATGCCAGCCGGCCGCCTCGCGGCGCAGCCCTCGGGCGCCGAGCCCGCAAGCCTCATCGTCGTGTTCGACGGCTCCGGCTCGATGTGGGGGCGCCTCGGCACGGAGCGCGACAACAAGCTCGACCTCGCGAGGACCGCGCTGAAGGCCGCCATCGAGACGCACAAGGGTGCCGGGCGGCTCGGACTGGCGTCGTTCGGGCACCGGCGCAAGGGGGATTGCAGCGACGCCGCCATCGTCGCCCCGCTGGCGCCGACCGGCGACAGCGCCATCGAGGA
>JAGRKR010000032.1 GCA_020442225.1 Hyphomicrobiaceae bacterium
AGCACGTCGTTGCAGATGTCCTCGAGCAGTTCCTCCTGCTCGGCGATCGACATGACGACGTTCTTGATCTGGATGATCTCGCTGACGATGTCGCGGATCTCCTCGCGCGCCGCCGCGGCGTCGAGCTTGGCGAGCTGCGTGAGGTCGATCGTGTCGATCAGCGCGTTGAAGACCGTCGTCTTGACGTCATAGTACTCCTCCGACCGCGCCCTCTCGGGCGGCGGCGGGGGCGGGGGAGGCGGTGCCTTCTGTGCAGCCGGCTCCGGAGCCGGAGCGGCGGCACCTTTCATCGGCTCCGACTTCGGCGCCGCGGACTTGGCCACGGGCGCCGATGCGGGAGCAACGGACTTGGGCTGTGAGGGGGCGCTTCCGGGACGCCGACCGAACATGGGCTCTACTCCTTAGCGCTTCAGCTTCAACTTCTGGAGAAGGGGGGCGAGTGGCGAGGATGCCTTCTTCTCGGTCTTCTGTTCCTGGCGATTGGTGATCGTGTGCGCCAGCTCGCGGAACTGCAGCCCGGCCTTGGCTTTCGCCGACGCCTCCTCGATCATCTGGCCGTTGATCGACGCGAGTGAGAAGCTCTCGCAGTCGAAGTCGATGACGGCCGCCGGCGTCAGGCCGAGATGGCCTGCGAACTCCTTGACCGGGATCTCCTGGCGCTTCGGCATCTGCACCGTGTTGAGCACCAGGTGCGGCGCGCGATCGTTCGGGCGGTTCTGCTTGACCAGGTCGATCAGGTTCTTGGCGTTGCGCAGGTTGGCGAGATCGGGCGCGGCCGTGATTACGATCTCGTCCGCCAGCAGGAGGACGCGCTTCATCCACGCCGTCCATACATGCGGCAGGTCGACCGCGACGTAGGGCACGTTCTGGCGCACGATGTCGATGACCACCTCGCAGGCATCCGCCGAGAGGTCGTACTCACGCTCGAGGACGGCTGGAGCCGCGAAGATGCTCAGATGCTCCGAGCAGGTGGTGAGCAGGCGGTCGAGCAGCACCTCGTCGAGACGCTCCGGGCTTTGCAAGGCCTCGGAAATGCCCTGGACGGGGTCCTGGTTGAAGTCGAGACCCGTCGTGCCGAAGGCGAGATCTAGATCGGCGATGACGGTATCGGACTTGAACGCCTCGGAGATGCACCAGGCGGTGTTGTGGCAGATCGTGCTGGAGCCGACGCCGCCCTTGGCGCCGACGAAGGCGATGACGTGGCCCACCGGATCGGAGTCCGGGTCGTTGTAGAGGTTCGATATGCTCTCCATGAGCTGGAGCGGCGAGATCGGCGCAATCAGGTATTCGCCGACGCCTCGCTTCAGCAGCTCGCGATAGAGCACCACGTCGTTCATGTGACCGATCACGATCACCTTGGTGCCGGCATCGCAGGACTGCGCCAGCCGGTCGAGCTCGGCCAGCATGTGGGCGCGGCTCAGGGTGGACTCGAGGATGATCAGGTTCGGCGTCGGGCTCTCCTGGTAGTGCGCAACGGCTGCCGGCGCGCCACCCATGTGGATGGAGATGTGCGCCTTGGCGAGCCGGCGGTCATCCGAGGCGATCTGCATCACCTCGGCGGTCGCAGCGTCCTCGCAGAAGACCTGGATCGAGATGCGCGGAACGGGGCGCGCCTTGTCCTGGCTCGGCGTACCGACCTCGATCTCCTCGTCCGGCAGGACCGCGAGGTCCTGACCGGCCGGGGTGACTTGCGAATAGGAAACGGCCTGCTTGCTCATAAGCCTTACTCCGATCCCTTGACTTTGAGTTTCTCGTCCTCGGACTTCTTGGCGCCGGTCGTGTCGCCAATCGTGTACTTGTCCCAGGTCGCATCACGCCGCTCGCCGGCACGCGGAGTCATGCCGCGCGGTCCGAGCAGATCGGCAGGATTGGCGACCATCGCCGCGAAGTTGCGCTGCTGCGCGCAGCCGAGATTCGGATAGGGCAGGTTGCCCGGATCGAACCCCAGGTTGGTCGGCCAGCGGCCGCACTCCGGAGCTGTCGCGACGTAGCGCGTGAAGGACAGTCGGATCGGGGGCTGAGGCCGGCCCTCGACATGGTACGAGTTGACCACCACGTCGCTGTCCGAGAAGCCGCTCTTGCGAAGCAGCAGCCGCAGGTCGGCGACGGCAGCCATGGCGGCGACCTCGTTCGGCGCGCCGCTCGGCACGGCGATGATCAGGCGGCTGTTGGCCGTGCTCCTGTAGCGGCCGAGGAAGCCCAGCACACCGGCCCGCTGCGAGGGCGAAAGGCCGGAGCTGCCGCGGGAGACGCGGACCTTGTGCGTCGAAGGCTGCTCGGAGACGATGATCGGGTGGCGTTGCGTGGGGTCGACGAGCGCCCACCCGGCAACATGACCCCGCTCTTCCGTGTGCTTACAGCCGCCGAGAGCCACCGCCAGAACCGTGGCAGCCAACAGGTAGCGTGTCGTCCTGGCCGCACGAAGGACGGAAGCGCTGCGCTTTTCTACTAGGCACGTCATGATACTTCTCCATCCCAACTGGGCTAGTCGACGATGTAACCGTAGTCGCCCTTGAGGCCACCGATCGGCAGGCGAGTGCTGGCCTTGCCGTAGATCCGGTTGAGGTGCCCCAGGAAGCTGGCCTTCATGTCCGAGGCGGGCGCGAGGCCGTCATCGGGGCGAGCCAGTTTCTGGCGCGAGGTCGGGCGGACGATGTAGGGCGAGACGATCACGACCAGCTCGGTCTCGCGCTTGATGTAGTCGCGGCTGCGGAAGAGCGTGCCGAGGATGGGCACATCCTTGAGCCCGGGGAGGCCGTCGACGTTCTGGCGGCTTTCCTCAGAGAGCAGACCGGCGATGGCGAGCGAGCCGCCCGAAGGCATCTCGACCGTCGTCTTGGCCTGGCGCTTCTTGAGCGCGGGGATGGCGATGGAGTTCAACTGCACGGAGCCTGCTTGCGTCAGCTCGCTCACCTCCGTCTCGATCTTCAGGCTGATGCGGCCCTCCGACAGGACGAACGGCGTGAACGACAGGCCGATACCGAACTCCTTGAACTGCACCGAGGTCTTGCCGGTCGAGTCGACGATCGGGATCGGGAACTCGCCACCGGCCAGGAACTTGGCGGTCTCGCCGGAGATCGCGGTCAGGTTCGGTTCGGCGAGCGTGCGGATGAGGCCGTTGCGCTCGAGGGCACGCAGGGCATAGGCGGTCCTCTGGCTGCCAGCACCCCAGAAGCCGTGGATGCCGGAGTTGCCGACCGAGGTCGGTGACGGCCCGCCGTTGAACACGGACAGGGAGTTCGGCGTCGTGGTCGTGTCGATGGCGGGCAGAGGCAGCTTGCCGAGGCCGGCGGCGGCCGTCAGCGGCAGCGTGTTCTCGGTCAGCACGCGAACGGCGAAGTTGCCGGAGTTGATCATGGCGCCGAGGTTGACGCCGAGTTGCTTCAGGAGCTCGCGCTGCACTTCCGCGACGGTGACGCGAAGCATGACCTGCTCCTCGCCTTCGACGGCGAGCAGGTTGATCACCTTCAGCGGATGGCGCACGTGCAGAGAGACAGCGCGATCATCGGGCTTCTTCTGCGTGGGCGGCTGGCCGACGATGAAGCGCGAGGCGATGTCGCGGGCACGCGACGAGGCGATCGCGGTCGGCACGGAGCCGGTGAGGATGACGGAGTCGTTCAGCATCTCGACCTTGATGCGCGAGCCGGGGATCAGGCGCGCCAGCATCTGCTCGAGCACGCTGCCGTCCTGCTCGATCGTCACCTCGAGGGTGAGGATCTGCTGGCCGTGCGCGTCGAAGAAGAAGGCGTTGGCCTGGCCGTAGACCTTGGCGACGAGGTAGACGCGGTTCGAGCTCTGCACGACGGCGTCGAGGATCTCCGGGTTGGAGACGATGACGTCACGAACATCACGCGGAAGCTCGACCATCATCGACTTGTTGAGACCGATCCGCACCACCTTGTGCATGGGCAGGCGGTCGGTTGCCCGGATCTTGAGCATCGAGCGATGATCGTGGGGTGCTGTCGGCTGCAGGGCGTCGGCCGGAGGTTGCGACCGGCTACCCGCGTTTGCCTGATGCACGGAGCCCATGACGAGTATGGGGACGAGTGCCAGGCAGGCGAGGGCGATGCCTCGCGCCGAGGAGATGATCTTCCGCATGGTCTTTTAAGCCTTTTAACGAGGTACCGAACTTGGGTTCACTCAGTTCACGCCATACGCACGAGACTTAACGCCGTACCGAAGAACTCTGATGCTGTTGCCGCGCTGGGACCTCAGGCGGGTCTCCGCGCTCGATTCCTTGCCGTCCTTGGACAGGTCCGCGATGCTCCGCAGTGACAGGGAGATCTCGCCCATGGAGCGCGCCAGCGCGAGGAGCTCCGACTGGCGCGGGGTCAGCTCGAGGGTCGCGGTCTTGCCGTCGACGACCTTCTTGCCTTCCTTGGTTTCGATGTTCTGGCCGATGGCGAGCACGCGGACATTGCGGAAGAGCGTGTCGCTCACGTGCTCCTCGCCGCCTGTCCGCGAGCGCAGCTTGCGGATGAGGATGACGTCGACGCGATCGTTCGGCAGGATGAAGCCGCCGGCTGCGGTCTCCTCGCGGATCGTCGTCGAGATGGCGCGCATGCCGGCCGGCAGGATAGCGGCCATGACGCCACCGTCGTTGCCCTTGATGAGCTTGTGCGCCGTGATCGGCTCACCCGACAGGATCGGGCCGCGAGCGATGGCGCCGCGGAACTCGGACATGGCGCGTGGGTTCTGGGTACGACGGATATAGCCGCCGCCGGCGGCGCCGGACGGCCACGGCTGCCAGCGCAGGTCGCCGTCCTTGACGACGTCGCCGAGCTTCAGCCCGATCTTGGCGACGAGCACTTCGACGGTATCGATCTGCTGGACGATCGTCGTCTGCTGCGGCTTGCTCGTCATGCTCTTGGCGAGGAGGATGGCGCCGCCGGCAGCAACGAGACCAATCAGTGCAACTATCAATCTTGCCTGTTTCATCGACGCACTCCAGGTCCTTTACCCGAGGGGAACGAATTCGCGATCTAGCCCCCAATGTGCGCGACAAACGTCAATGGCCAGTTAACTCGTGCTCCATAGTGATCCGTTTTCTGTCGTTCATGAGCTGCGCGTCGGCGCCCCGCCGTGTGCGCTCAGCCGCCCGTCAGCCACTGCGTCGAGGGATAGATCCACAGGGCGCCGGCCGCGAGCGCGATGCCGTAGGGAATGCCGCCGTTGCGGTCGTGCAGCCGCACGGCCCAGTCCTGCTTGAGCGCCCACCGCGGCATCGCCATGCTCCTGTAGAAGGCCAGCGACAGCGCCAGGGCGCCGCCGGCGATGGCGACCAGGAACGTGTACTGGAGCATCATCTCGAAGCCGATCCACAGCCCCGCCGCCGCCAGAACCTTGGCGTCACCGCCGCCGATCAGTCCGCGCGCGAAGAGCAGGAAGCCGACCACGAGGGTGGCGAGGCCGCATGCCACATGGCTGGCGATGTCGGTCAGGCCCAGGCCTGCCAGCGGCGCCAGGATGAAGAAGCCGATGATGAGCGCCAGCGAGATGCGATTGGGGATGGTGAGCGTGAGAAGGTCCATGGCACCGGCCATAGCCATGGCGCCCGGAAAGATCGTCAGCAGGGCCATCTCCAGCATCGACGCACTCCTCGTCAGAAAAAACTGATGGTCTCGCGCGGGCGCGGACCCACGGACGACACGTGCGACCATGCTAGCCGCAGGTGCTGAACTCCGCGTAAATCCCGGGCCAGACCCTGAAAAATCAAAAGGCCATCCGCTGTTCGCAGATGGCCTCTGATGGCGATCGGTGGCTCGCTGGGAGCCACCAAGTCGTCAGACTACTTCAGCTGAGCGGAGACGCTGTCGAAGGTCGACGCGACCTTGCCGCCGAGCGTGGTGGCCGAGAGGATGATCGCGACGGCGATCAGAGAGGCGAGGAGGCCGTACTCGATGGCCGTGGCGCCAGACTCATCCTTGACGAAGCGAGCGAACAGGTTCTGCATAATACTCTCCCTACGAGTTACTCTAGGTCACTGCGATCTAGTTCACGTCGAGGTCCCTAACCTCGTGCCGTCGAACTGATGGTGACTTTACAGGCCAGGTCTTAAGCCCAGGTAAAAAGCAAGAGGGACCCCATTTATTTTTATGGACGGCAGAGATGGAAAAGCTGTCTTCAAGCAAAATGCAAGAAAAGACACGGAATTAATCGCATAAATTACTGAAAAGCGACGTTAACGAGACATTGCCAATCGCGAACTACCCCAGAGAAGATTGATTACTTTTTTATTTATCGCAGTTTAGTCTTAAGTCTTGCGGCATTTTCCGGTATGCCTGGTGTGGTCGTCAGGGGCGGCTGGTCACGCGGGCCGAAGCGCGTTTCTATCGTTGCTCTTTGCCACCGGCACAGTCGTGCACGCTGTTCGGTCGGCTCAGCAGGCGCGGGCTGGCGGCGGGACCGGCCGCGGCTGCGTGGCGGGGGCTGGCAGTGCCGTCCGGACGCACGCATTTGCGTTTCCTTCATCCTTTGTGCGGCAGACTGTCCGGGAACCTCGAGCACAGGATCAAGCCAATGTCCCTAGTCAAAGCCTTCGCCAAAGTGTTTTCCGTCGGTATCTTGGCGGCCGCAACGTTCGTCGGCGCTGCCAGCGCCAACGACCTTGTCGTTCGCTACGATCAATCGACGATCGTGCGGCTGCCGCGCGCGGCCTCGGACATCATCATCGGCAACCCGTCGATCGCCGACGTGTCCATCCAGGGCGGCACGCTGCTGGTCATCACGGGCAAGACCTTCGGCACCACGAACGTCATCGCGCTCGACAGCGAGCAGAAGGTCATTCGTGATCAGCGCGTTCTCGTCACGCGCGACGATACGAAGATGGTGAGCCTGCATCAGGGCTCCGTCGGTCGCACGACCTACACGTGCGCGCCGCGTTGCCACGTCACGCTGACCATCGGCGACGAGAAGTCCTATTACGAGCGCGTCAAGGAAGCGACGGAGAAGAAGCTGAAGATCTCCGAGGGCTCCGCCGACGGCGGTGCTCCAGCCGGACAGTAATATAGAGTGCGTATGCGCGGCGCGCTGCCCGGGTGGCGCGCCGGAGGGCAGGCGATCCCGTCTGGCCGCAGCATCGCATGAGGGGAAGCACGGCAATCGCGACCTCGGCTGAAAAAGAAGCGGCACGGAGCAGGGTGGGGCAAGCCTGCGCCGTGCCGTTCTCTTTCAAGGCCACCTGGGCCTTCGACTCCCCGCTCGATCCGCCGATGGCGACTTGCGGCTGCAGTCGCCGGGGGTGAGGTGGACCTCC
>JAGRKR010000296.1:0-1711 GCA_020442225.1 Hyphomicrobiaceae bacterium
CGGACGCCGCGCGTCGGGCACGCCTGATCCTGACGCAAGCTGCTGAGATAACAGCGTTTTGATCACATGGCTGATCATCAGACCGAGGGCGGGCCGATGATCCGCCGATTCGCCACGATGATCCAATATTGATAGTCTATTAGAATCACAATCTGGCTCTGGTCACATAGGCGCCTGCCTGCAACAAATGAGGACGTGATCCCGTGCGAAATGGGCTGTCGAGACGCCTCGTCATGTGCGCCGCGCTTGGCCTCTGCCTCGTCTGGCGGCCTGGCGCCGCGCCGGCGCAGACGAATCTGTCCGCCGAGCCGGCTTCGCTGTTCGGCAGCTACCTTGCCGGACGCTTGGCGCGCGGCCACCACGACCTGGCGAAGGCCTCGCGTTACTATGGCCGGGCCCTGGAGCGCGATCCCGACAACACTGCGCTGCTCACTCAGGCCTTTCAGACGGAGATCCTGCGCGGCAACTGGGACAGGGCCGGCAAGCTCGCCGACCTCCTGTTCCTCAAGGAGCCGAATGACCGGCTCGTGCGCATGTTCCTCGGCCTCAGGGCGTTCAAGAGCGGGAATTTTGCCGCCGCGGACAGCCAGCTCGAGGCGGCGGCGTTCTCTCCCATCGGCGAGCTGACGGCCGCGCTCGCCCGCGCCTGGATCAAGGTTGCCGACAGCAATTTCGACACGGCGTTCGCGCGCCTCGACAAGATGAAGGACGCGGATTGGGCGCGGTTCTACATCACCTACCACCGTGCGCTCATTGCCGACGTCGCCGGCGATACGCGCAAGGCTCGCGGCTCCTACGACAGGCTCGTCAGGGAGGGCATGCGCACGTTGCGCGTGGTGATGGCCTACGCCCAGCACGCCGCGCATCATGGTGACTTGAAGCTCGCCAAGAATGTTCTCGAGCGGCTCAACCGGCGCTCGCCGTCACCGCATCCGCTCGTCGTGTCCCTGCTGCAGGATCTTAAAGGCGGCAAGAAGCCCGACATCCTCATCGCTACGGCCAACGATGGTCTCGCCGAAGTCTTCTACGGCCTGGGGCACACGCTGATCGGCGAGGGCAATGTCGAGGTCGGCGCCATCTATCTGCAGCTTGCCCTGTACCTGAAGCCGCGCTTCCCGCTGGCGCTCGTCGCGCTCGGCAACGTCTACGAGGTGCAGAAGCGCTACGCCGACGCCAACGACGTCTATCAGCTCATCCCGGCGGCCTCGCCCCTGCACTTCAGCGTCCAGATCTCGCGCGCCTTCAACCTCAACCACATCAATCGCGTCGAGGAAGCGAAGACGCTGCTCGAGGACCTCCACAAGCAGCGCCCGCGCGAGGTGAAGGTGCTCGACGCGCTCGGCTTCATCATGCGCGGGCGGAAGCGCTACGCGGAAGCGGCGGTCTACTACTCGAAGATCATCTCACAGCTCGGACGGGTGGAGCCCAAGCACTGGAGCTATTTCTACTCGCGGGGCGTCTGCTACGAGCGGCTGAAGCTCTGGCCGAAGGCGGAAGCCGATCTGGTGAAGGCGGTCGAGCTCAGCCCCGAGCAGCCGGCGGTGCTCAACTATCTCGGCTATTCGTGGGTCGACCAGAAGCGCAACCTGACGAAGGCGATGGCCTACATCAGCAAGGCCGTGCAGCTTCGTCCCGACGACGGCTATATCGTGGACAGCCTCGGCTGGGCCCATTACCGGCTCGGCAATTTCAAGGATGCCGTGAAGCATCT
>JAGRKR010000296.1:1756-6842 GCA_020442225.1 Hyphomicrobiaceae bacterium
GGCGATGCGCTCTGGCGGGTTGGTCGCAAGCGTGAAGCGCGCTTCCAGTGGGAGCAGGCGCTGAAGCTGAAGCCGGAGCCTGAAGAGATCGCCAAGATCAAGCGTAAGATCGAGGTCGGCCTGCCGCCTCTGGCGTCGCCGCGGCTGCAGCGCAAGGCGCGCGACGGCCGGCGGGCGGCGCGCCTGCGACGCGGCAAGGAGAGCATGGCGCGTCAGCCGCAGCCGTAAGGCAGTAAGAGAGTCGACCGACGAGAGGGGCGGCACCCGAGCGCCCCTGTCGCGGTGAGGCAGCGGCAGTTGCAGTTGCGCCGCTCGCGCCGTAAATCCTCGCAGAGGCTCGCGACGGGCGAGGCCTCCGCAGTTTCGTCCGCACCACAGCCGTCACTCCGAGCGCACCGGCAGTACCTCGCACATGGCCGACATCATCGAGATTGCCAAAGCGAAGGTGAACTTGAGCCTGCGCGTCGTCGGCCGTCGTGCCGACGGCTATCACGAGCTGGAGGGCCTGACGGCCTTCGCCGATTTCGGTGACAAGCTCTCGCTCACCCCGGACGGCCCCGACGGGATCTCGAGCGACGGGGCGTTCGCCGCCCAGATCGAGGGCGAGAACCTGCTCGCCACGACGCTGCGACTGCTGAAATCTGCGAAACCCGGCTTGCGAACGGGCGCCGTGCGGCTGGAAAAGTCAATTCCGGTCGCGGCTGGTCTGGGAGGCGGCTCTGCGGACGCGGCAGCGCTGCTGCGGGCCATCGACAGGGCCAATCCCGGCATGATCAGCTCGGCGGAGAAGGCGGCACTCGCGGCTCGCATCGGCTCGGACGTGTCGGTCTGCCTCGTAAGCAGGGCGGCGATGCTCTGGGGACGGGGCGAGCACGTCCGTCCGGTCGCCGCCTTGCCGCAGGCGCCGGCACTGCTGGTCAATCCGGGCATCCAGCTCTCGACTGCGGACGTGTTCCGGACACTGGGTGCGCCGCCGGCCCCACCGCGCGAGGGACCGCCCGAGCCGGCCGGTCCGTTCGAGTCGCTGCCGAGCCTCATATCCTACCTGCGCCCCCGCGCGAACGGGCTCGAGCCGGCCGCACACGCCCTGGCACCGGTCATCGCGGAGGTTCAGGCCGCCATCGCCGGCGCGCGCGGCTGCCTGTTGGCGCGTCTCTCCGGCAGCGGCGCCACCTGCTTCGGCATTTTCGAGAGCGTCGAGCGCGCTCGACTGGCAGGCGCCGCCATTGAAAGGGCCCATCCGGACTGGTGGGTCAGAGCGACGACACTCACCTGAGCGACCGCCGCCCCTGAACCGGCTTGTGCCGCCGCGCCCCACGGGTGAGGATGCGCCTTCGCAAGTCGATCCACGCCAGCGATGGGAAGGCACATGGCACGGTCACGCAAGGTCATCATCACTGCGGCGGTCACGGGCTCGATCCATACGCCGTCGATGTCGCCGCATCTGCCCGTCACGGCCGAGGAGATTGCCGCTGCCGCCATCGACGCAGCCGAGGCCGGCGCGGCCATCGTGCATCTGCATGCACGCGATCCCCGGTCCGGCAAGCCGGACCAGTCCCCGGAGGCGTTCGCACCGTTCCTCAAGGTCATCAAGCAGCGCTCCGACTGCATCATCAACATCACGACCGGCGGCTCGCCGACGATGACGGTCGAAGAGCGCCTCAAGCCCGCGCAGATGTTCGCGCCCGAGATCGCCTCCCTCAACATGGGCACGATGAACTTCGGGCTCTATCCGATGCTCGAGCGGTTCCGCGATTTCCAGCACGATTGGGAGCGTCCCTATCTCGAGGGCTCGCGGCAAGGATTCTTCAAGAACACCTTCGCGGACATCGAGAACATCCTGACGACCTGCCGCCACAACGCCACCCGCTTCGAGATCGAGTGCTANNGACATCGGCCACCTCTACACGCTGAAACATTTCGTCGATCGGGGGATCGTGACGCCGCCGTTGTTCATCCAGAGCGTCTTCGGAATCCTCGGCGGCATCGGCCCGCATGCCGAAGACGTGGCGCACATGCGGCGCACGGCGGATCGCCTGTTCGGTGCGGATTACCAGTGGTCGGTGCTGGGGGCGGGCCGCCACCAGATGCCGATCGCCGCGATGGCAATCGCCATGGGCGGCAACGTCCGGGTCGGCCTCGAGGATTCGCTGTGGGCTGGCCGCGGGCGGCTCGCCGCCTCAAACGCGGAGCAGGTGAAGATCGTGCGCGGCATCATCGAAGGCCTGGGCCTCGACATCGCCAGCCCAGACGAAGCTCGCGAGATGCTGTCGCTCAAGGGTGGGGACAGGGTCGGCTTCTGACGCGCGCGGGCGACCGGCAGCCACGGGCGTTGGCCCGCTACCTCTGCGCAAATCGCCTCAGTGCGAGCGGCTCACGCAGAACGACACCACGTCGAGCAGTGCCGACTTGACCGGGCCGTTCTCGAAGATGGCCAGCGCATCGCGGGCGATGTCGCCGTAATGACGGGCCCGCTCGAAGGTCGCCTCGATGGCCCGATGCTTGGTCATGAGACCGATAGCGTGCTCGAGGTCATTCTCCCCGATCTCGCCCTCGGCCAGCGTCCGCTGCCAGAAGCTGCGCTCGCTCTCGCCACCCCGGCGATAGCACAGGATGACCGGCAGCGTGATCTTGCCTTCGCGGAAATCGTCGCCGACCGCCTTGCCGAGCCGCGCCTGCTCACCCGAGTAATCGAGCGCATCGTCGACGAGCTGGAAGGCGAGGCCGAGATTGCGTCCGTAGGAGCGTAGCGCCGCCTGCTCGCCGGCCGGCCGCCCGGCGATGGCCGCGCCGACCTCACCTGCCGCCGCGAACAAGGCCGCCGTCTTGGCGTTGATGATGGCCAGATACTCGTCCTCGGTCGTGCCGGTGTTCTTCGCCGCCGCGAGTTGCATCACCTCACCCTCGGCGATCACCGCCGCGGCATTGGAGAGGATGCGCAACGCCGCGATCGAGCCGACGTCGACCATCATGCGGAACGCTTGGCCGAGCAGGAAATCGCCGACGAGCACGCTCGCCTGGTTGCCCCAGAGCATGCGCGCGGTCTTGCGACCGCGCCGGAACTCGCTCTCGTCCACCACGTCATCGTGGAGCAACGTCGCCGTGTGCATGAATTCGACGCTGGCCGCAAGCCGGACATGGCCCTCGCCGCGATAGCCGCACAGATCGGCCGCCGCGAGGGTCAGCATGGGGCGCAGGCGCTTGCCTCCGGAATCGATCAGATGCCGCGCCAGCTCCGGAACGAGCTCCACGTCCGACATCGCCTTGTCCAGGATGATGGCATTGACTTTCGCCATGTCCTCCTTGACCAGATCCAGCAGCGGCTTGAGGCTCTCGCCCGGATCGCGCGCCTCGTTCAATGTTACGACGACGCCCACGGCATCGCTCCTCATGAGTTCCGATGAATTTGCGCGTATACTCATAGCAACGCCGCGACAGGTCAAGCCATGTGCGCACGGCGCGGCAAGTCCTTGGAGGCAGATGCATGCGCGAAGTGCTGAGAACGAACGATATCGTCCTGCAGAGCCTCGTTGTGTCCCTTCTCAAGGAGGCGCAAATTCCCACGAGCGTGGCCGATGAAGGCATAAGCTTCGCCGAGGGCTCGATCGGCGCCTTCCCGCGGCGCATCCTGGTGCCCGAGGCCTTTGCCGAGGAAGCCTTGAAGATCGTCGCCGACGCATTGTCATCGACCGAGGCGCCGCCCGAGGCGGGCGACTGACCGCTCATGAATTCCGGCGCGCGCCCCCCATCCCCCTCGCCCCCTCGATCTCCGCCCGAAACGTCGCTCGACCGGTTTCTCGGCGGCCGGATTCAGCTGCATCAGGCGAGGGCTGGCCTAAGGGCCGGCCACGACGCGGTGCTGCTCTCCGCCTCCGTTCCGGTCCGGCGGCAAGGCCCGGCGGAGCGCCTGATCGATGTCGGGGCCGGAGCCGGCCTGGTCGGTCTCGCTGCGGCGATGCGAGCGCCGGGCCTCGAGGTCACCTTGCTCGAGATCGAGCCGGAGCTGGCGGCGCTGGCGACGCGCAATGCCGCAATGAACGGCTTGTCGCCCCGCACCAGGGTCGTCGTCGCCGACGTATCGGCCGCGTGGTCGGAGCTGGCCGCGACGGGCCTCGCCACAGCGCAGTTCGACCACGCCGCGGCCAACCCGCCGTACGAGACGCACGGCCGGGGCACCCCTCCGCCCGATCCCCTGCGCGCGCGTGCCAATGTCATGACGGCCGAAGGGCTCGACGATTGGGCGCGCCTCCTGGCCGCGGTGGTCAAGCCCGGTGGAACCGTCACCGTCATTCATCGTGCCGATGCCCTGCCGCGGCTCCTGTCGGCCTTCGGCGGACGCTTCGGCGGTCTTACCGTCCTGCCACTGTTCCCGGCCCACGAGCGTCCGGCGCATCGCCTGCTGCTGCACGGCATCAAGGGCAGCCGCGCGCCGCTGACGCTCCACCGGGGTTTCGTCCTTCACGACGCCGATGGCAAGCCGTCGGCGGACATCCAGGCCGTGCTCGCGGGCGAGGCGACGATCGACATCGTGCGGGGCCGTGTCGCCACGCATGAAAGCCCCGCCTCTTGAGCCGCGCCATGGTGGGGCCATATGTATAGGCCGGCCTGGCGGGCGGCATCCCGGGCGCTGGCCGTGAGGTCGTCGCCGGACTCTGGCGTCCGCTCGACCGCACGACGTCACGTCCACCGCGCATCGGCCCTGGGCTGAGCCCTCCTCGGAGACCTGCGACGCATGCTGTTCTTCAAACGCGCGCCCCTGGTGCCGGTGCTGAGATTGACGGGCACGATCGGCGCCGCCACCCCCCTTCGCGCCGGCCTCACGATGGCCGGGACGGCGGGCGCCATCGAGCGCGCCTTCGCCTTGAGCAAGACGCCGGCGGTCGCCGTCGTCATCAACTCGCCGGGCGGCTCTCCCGTGCAGTCACACCTCATCTACAAGCGCATCCGCAGCCTCGCGAACGAAACCGGCAAGAAGGTCTACGTATTCGCCGAGGACGTCGCGGCCTCGGGCGGCTACCTGATCGCGCTGGCGGGCGACGAGATCTTCGCCGACGCCTCCTCGATCGTCGGCTCGATCGGCGTCATC
>JAGRKR010000297.1 GCA_020442225.1 Hyphomicrobiaceae bacterium
ATGCGAGTAGACCGGCGCCTCGACACGCGGGCGCCCGGCCTTGACGTCAGCCAGGAAGTTCAGCAGCTGCGCAGTGTTGAAGCTCTCCGGAAAGCCCTTGCGATGCATGATGCCGAGGGCCTGCAGCTCGTGATTGGGCTTCAGGAAGCCGTCCGTCGTGACCAGATCGACGCGGGGTGTGTTGGGCCAGCGCGCCAGCAGGGCGCGCAACACGCGCGCCACGGTGCTCTTGCCGACCGCGACGGAGCCGGCCAACCCGATGATGAAGGGCACCTTGCCGCTGTTCTTGCCCAGGAAGTCCGAGATGACCGCGTGGAGCTGCTGCGAGGCGCCGGCATAGAGATTGAGCAGCCGTGACATCGGCAGGTAGATTTCCTCGACCTCCGAGACCGAAGGCTCCTCGATGACGCCCGAAAGCTGGCGCAGCTCCGCGGCCGCCAGCGTCATCAGAGTGTCGGCGCGCAGTCTGGCCCACTCCTCGCGGGTGAAAACCTGATAAGGCGAGAATTCCAGGTTCTGCGCTTTCGCGGCCTTCTCGAGCATCTCGGTCATCGTCTACGCGCCACCGGCGCCGCGCGACGCCTTCTCGACAAGACCAGAGGTCCCCATGCGGCGCTCGAGCTCCCTGAGCACATCCGCGACATCCACCTCGCGGCACTCGAGCAGCACCAACAGATGATAGATGAGGTCGGCCGCTTCCGCCCGCAGCGCGTCCCGGGACTCCCCGGTGGCGGCGATGACGGTCTCCACGGCTTCCTCGCCGAGCTTCTTGGCGCAACGCGCCGGACCCGCTTCGAGAAGCTGCCGCGTGTAGGACTTCTCGGCGCTTTCCGCGCGCCTGGCCCTGATCGTTGCTGCAAGTCGGCCGAGAACGTCGTCGGCCATGAGCTACCTCATCTCGTTTCTGCCGCCTCGAGGCCGGCATACCAAGCCATACACCCCAGGCCGGTCGGCCAGCAATCGGCATTCGGGAGGAAAGGTTTGTGCCGGACACCGCAGAGGCTCCGGCAGGCCGCCTTTCACGCGTCGAGCCGCACGGCTACGCCGTGCTCGGCCATGTAGCGCTTGGCCTCGCCGATCGTATGCTGGCCGAAATGGAAGATCGACGCCGCGAGCACGGCGCTGGCATGCCCCCGATTGACGCCGTCGACGAGGTGCTGCAGCGTGCCGACGCCGCCCGAGGCGATCACCGGAACCGAGACCGCATCGGCGATGGCGCATGTCAGCGCCAGGTCGAAGCCATCCCGCGTGCCGTCGCGATCCATGGAGGTCAGCAGGATCTCGCCGGCCCCGAGATCGACGACCTCGCGGGCATAGGCGATGGCATCGATGCCGGTCGGGTGGCGCCCGCCGTGCGTGAAGATCTCCCAGCGGTCGGCTGCCCCGGCGGCCGAGACCCGCTTGGCGTCGATGGCCACGACGATGCACTGGGCGCCGAACTTCTCCGAAGCCTCGGCGACGAACTGGCGTTCCTTGACCGCAGCGGTGTTGATCGAAACCTTGTCGGCCCCGGCCTCGAGCAGCCGGCGGATATCCGCAACGGTCCGCACGCCGCCCCCGACCGTCAGAGGCATGAAGCAGCGCTCGGCCGTGCGTTGCACGATGTCGAGCATGATGCCGCGGTTCTCGTGGCTCGCAGTAATGTCCAGAAAGCACAGCTCGTCCGCCCCGGCGGCATCGTAGGCGGCGGCGGCCTCGACCGGATCTCCGGCATCGCGCAGATCGACGAAATTGACGCCCTTGACGACGCGGCCGTCCTTGACGTCGAG
>JAGRKR010000298.1 GCA_020442225.1 Hyphomicrobiaceae bacterium
TGCTCGTGCTCGGGCTCTATTCGCCGCACTACATCAAGACCGTGGTGGGGCTGGCGGTCGCCCGCTGTATCCTCGGGTTCTTCGCCGGCTATCTCGCCTACCGCATCTGGCAAGCCTCTGCGCGCCTGCGCCTGCCGTGGCCGACCGTGGCGGAGGTCGGCACCGCGCTCGGTGTCGGCGTCTTCGTCTCGCTGGCCGGCAGCGGGCCGTATTCGCTCCTGGCTCCGTTCGTCTTTCTGGCCGCCGTCTGGGTGTTCGCGTTCGAGGCCGGACCGCTGTCGCGACTGCTCAAGACCCGCCCGCTCCAGTTCATCGGCGAGCTGTCCTACTCGATCTACATGGTTCACCTGATCATCGTCGTGGGCATCGCCATCGCCGCGAAGCTGCTCGTGCGCGTGACGGGCGTGAACGTCTTCGTGGACGTCACCCTCGCCGAGGCATCGCAGAAGGTGATCTCATTCGGCCATCCGCTGCTGATGGACCTGATGGCGCTCATCTACCTTGGCGTGGTGATCGGGGTTTCGGCTCTCACCTATCGCTACGTCGAGATCCCCGCGCGGCGCTACTTCAACGGGCTCTCCAACCGTTTCGGCGGGGGGCGTCGGACGGCGCCGACGAACGAGCGGCTGGCCTGAGCGAGGTTCCGCCCGCCGCGGCGCGCTACTTCTGCCGCCGCAGCGTCATGACGAACGCGGCGATCTCCGACGCCTCGTCGAGGGAGAGGTGATGATCCGGCATCATCGTGGGCTTCGAGCGCAGCCAGGACACCAGATGGTTGACTGTCTGGCCCGGCCGATTGGCGATCGCCTCGAAGCTCGGCACGCCCATCGGGCCCTGCTTTTCACCCTGGCCGGCATTCATGTGGCAGGTGGCACACATGCGCAGCGCCATGGCGCGGCCGCGCGCGACGTCGTCGGCGGCGCTCGCGGGAGCAGACGCGGAGATGACCAGCAACGCCGAGAGCGCGAGGGTCACGGTGCAGGCTGTTATCAGGCGCATGGCAGGCCCTCCGTCACGGAGAATCGTCGACGGGCAGTATGATACCCGCGAGACCTCCTGTCGCGAAGGCGCCACAGACCGAGATCAGCGCGGTGCTCGTGCGCCGCCGCCCGCTCAGGCGTGGCCGCTCGCGCCGCCGGTGGAGGTGCTGAACCGGCCGGGTGCGAAGGCGGCGATCGGCAGGGGCGTGTCGCCGTCGACGATGAGATCGCTCATGATCTTGCCGACGATGGGACCGAGCGCGAAGCCGTGCGCGGAAAATCCGAACGCATGGAAGGCGTCGGGCGCCGCCGGACTCGGACCGAGGATCGGCAGATGATCCGGGGTCATGCCCTCGATGCCGCACCAGGTCCGCGTGATCCGCACGTCGCGCATGAGCGGGAAGACATCGGTGACGGTGCGGGCGCTGATGGCGAGCTGCAACGGATCGGGGTGGGCGACCTCGTTGACGCGATCGACCGTGCCGCGATGCCCGCCGCCGATGAGCAGCGTGCCCGCTCGGGTCTGCTTGAAGGAGAGCTTGCGGCCGACGAGGCCGCATACCGGCGAGAGGAACCTTGGAATACGCTCCGTCACCATCATGGTCGGTGCTTCCATGACCAGCGGTATCGTGTCCCCGATCTGCGCCGCGATCTGGCTGCCCCAGGCGCCGGCGCAGTTGAGTAGAACGGGGGCTTCCGCCTGTTGCGCCCGCGTGCGCACGCGCCAGCCCACCGCGCAGCGCTCGACCATCTGCACACGCTCGCCGATCAGGAAGGTGACGCCCTCCCTGCTGGCGCGGGCGTGGAAGGCACGGGTGGTGTGATAGGGGCTCGCGGACCCTTCGTTGCGCGCGATGAGGCCGCCGACACAGTGCGGCGCCACGTCCGGCACGATGGCGCGCAGGGCGTTCTGGCCGAGCAGCTCCTCGTGCGCGTAGCCGAGGTCGGCAATATCCCGCACCCGCTGCTCGAGCGCGGCCATGTCGGCCTCCGACTCCGCGATCCGGAGACTGCCGCCGGTGTGGAATTCGCAGTCCGCCCCCAGCCAGTCCTCGATGCCGCGCCACAGCTCGAGCGAAGCGCGGGCGAGCGGTATCTCGGCGGGATGGCGCCAGAGGCTGCGTACGCCGCCGGCATTGACGCCGGAGGCGTGTGCCGCGGGCGTGTTCTTCTCGATGACCAGCACGCGGCGGCCGCGCAGTGCCAGATTGAGCGCCGACGAGGTGCCCTGGATGCCGGCGCCGATGACGATGACGTCGTAGCTGCCGAGCGGCGCGGACGCTGGCGGTGTCATGTGACCTCGAAGCTGCTGCGGGCGTGCGTGGCGAGCACGCCGTCGTCGATGCTCACCCCGAGACCGGGTGCGTCCGAGACGTAGGCGTAGCCGTCGCGCAGGCGCTTGGGAAAATCGGTGAAGTCGGCGCTCATGCGCAAAGTCGACATGTAGGCGTGACCCGACGGGATGAGCCTCTGCGTGACGGCGCCGAGATGCAGCAGCGCCGCTTGCGTCACGCCGAACTCCAGCATGGAGTTCATGCGGCATTCGAGCTGCGCCGCCTCGATGATCGAGACGATGCGATGCGCCTTGGTCAGGCCCCCGTTCTTGGACGCCTTCACGCTATAGGCGTCGACAGCGCCGCGAGCGACGAGCTGGAGGGCATCGCCGGCCGTGATGACGGATTCGTCCGCCGAGATCGGAACGGTGCTTTTCGCGCGTATGCGCTGCAGCGCCTCGTGCTCGCCGGCTGGGACGGGCTGCTCGAGCAGCTCGAGGAAGGTGCCCTCGACGCCCGCCGTGAACTCTACCGCCTCGGCTTCGCTCCAGCCCTGATTGGCGTCGGCGACCAGATGCACCTTGCCGGCGTAGCGCTCGGACAGCTTGTGGACGCGCTTGATCTCGTCGGGGATCGGGTTGCGGCCCATCTTGGCCATGAACGAGCGGAAGCCGAGCGCCGTACGCGCCTCGATGACCTCCATGTCCTCCTCGGCCGTGCCGCTGCCGAGCGGGAAGCTCAGCAGCACCCGTTCGCGCAACTTGCCGCCGAGCAGAGCGTGCACAGGCACGCCGTAGCTCTTGCCGGCGAGGTCGAAGAGCGCCATGTCGATGGCCCCTTTGGCCATCAGGTGGCCGTCGAGCACGTCGTCCATCTCGCGCTCTAGACGCTTGATCTCGCGGGGATCACTGCCGATCAGCGCCGGCCCGAGCCGATCGCGAATGGCCTGGATCGTGCCCTCCACGGTATCGGCCGTGAACGGGTGGTGTGGATCGGCCTCGCCGTAGCCGACCAGGCCCGTATCCGTGGTCAATCTGACGACGACGGCGTCGGCGCTGCTGACGGTGCCGTAGACGCGCGAGAGCTTGTAGGGAACCGAGAGCGGGATGGAGACGTGCACGCCGCGGATTGCAGTAATGCGCATGAGATCGTCCTCACACTCGGCTTTGCCCGGTCGCTCGCGGCGGCGAACGCTCAGGCCGGCGTCACGTCCTCGTCTGCCTCGAGCGCCGCCAGCGCCGACAACGGCAGCGGCTTGATCGGCGAGCGAATGCGGTAGTAGCCGACCTCTTCCACCGAGCGGCCAAGCTCTTTGGCCATGACTTCGGCGACGGTCAGCCCGCACATGCGGCCCTGGCACGGCCCCATGCCGCAGCGCGAGAAGGCCTTGAGCTGGTTCGGCCCTTCTGAGCCGGTGCGCACGCACTCGCGAATCTCGGCGACATCCACCTCCTCGCAGCGGCAGACGATGGTCTGGGGATCGGACGGGCAGATCGTCTCGGCGGGCGGGGCATAGAGCTGGTCGAGCAGGGGACGAATGCGCTGCTGCCGCTTCCTGGCCGCGAGATGCGGCTCGGCGGCCTGGTCGCGCTCGTCAGCCGACAGCGCGCCGAGCTGCGTTGCGACCTGCAAGCCGACCAGATGACCGCTGGCGCTGGCCGCTTCCGCTCCGTCGATGCCGGCGCCGTCGCCGGCGATCAGGATGCCCTCGGCGCTGGTCTCGCCCCACGGCCCGCTGGTGGGCCTCCAGTAGCGCTGGTTGTCCACCCACTCGTGGGCGAGCTCGAGGGAGCGGGTCAGTTGCACGTTCGGCACGATGCCCTCGTGCAGCAACAGAACGTCACCGGCGATCTCCTGCTCGCTGCCGCCGAGGTTGAAGCGGATGGCTTCGAATCGATCCGTGCCGATCGCCTTGAGGCCGCTGACGCCACGATGCACGGGAATGCCGCTCTTGCTGATCTCGCCGTGCATCTTGAGGCCCTTGGCGAGCAGCCCACCCGCCAGCAGCGCGCCCGGCAGCTTGGTCGCCGCCGCGAGATAGGCCTGCTTGGTCGTGGTCTCCAGGTAACCGCGAATGTCGGCGCCCGCCTTCATGAGCTGTCCGGCGACGAGCATCAGCAGGGGGCCGCTGCCGGCGAGGATGACGCGCCCTTTTGGAATCGAGCCATCGGCCTTGAGCAAGACCTGTGCGCCGCCAGCCGTCATGATGCCGGGCAGTGTCCAGCCGGGTATGGGGACCGGCCGTTCGTAAGCGCCGGTGGCGATGATCAGGCGCCGCGTCGAGCGGAGTACGGCCTTGCCGTCCTTGAGGTAGCCGACTGCGAGAGGGCTCTTCGCCACGGTCCACACGGTGGCGCCGGGCGTGTAGTCGAGCTGCGCCGCCCTGAAGGCGTCGGCATGCTTGCGGCCCGCCCAGTAGTCGGCGCCGAGCACGTCGGCGTCGGCATCCGACGGTGGCCGGCCACTCTCTATCGCGCGGTAGATCTGGCCGCCCGGAGCCGGCTGCTCGTCGAGGACTTGTACGCGGAGCCCGTGGCTGGCCGCCTCGGTGGCGGCGGCCATGCCGGCCGGTCCGGCGCCGATCACGATGACATCAAGCGCGGCCACGGGCAGCCTCCGACGGTTGGCTGGATTGGTCAGGCCGGGACTGGGAGCGCACGCTCATGCCGTCGCGGACCTGGATCATGCACGCCTGCTGGTTCGGCATGCCGTCGATCTCCATCAGGCATTCGAAGCAGACGCCCATCATGCAGTAGGGGGCTCGCGGGGCGCCGCTGACGGGCGATTGGCGCGTCGACACGGCTCCGGCGCGCAGGACGGCCGCGGCGACGGTATCGCCCTCGATCGCCGCGATCTCGCGCCCATCGAAGCTCAGAGTCACGGCGCGCATGCCGCCCTCGCGCTTCCAGTCAGGCCTTCGGCTGAGCATCGAATCTCTCCGGTGTGAAGTAGGCGAGCTCGGCGGGCTGCACGCCCGTGAGCACCCATTGCGGCAGGAGCCGTGCGTGCATGGCGGCCAGCGTCACGCCGCTGTGGCAGGTAGCAGCGTAGGCGCCGGGATGCACCTTGGACTCGGCGTAGATCGGCACGCCGTCGGGCGTCAGGATGCGGAGTGCGGCCCACGCCCGCAGGAGCTGCAACTCGCCGACGACAGGGAAGGTCTCGATGGCGCGCGCCGCCATCTTGCGGATGCCGCCGACCGACGTGGTGGTGTCGTAGCCGACTTCCTCGTTGGTGACGCCAACCATGATGCTGCCTTCGGCCGTCTGCCGCAGGCCGCTCATGGGATAGGGGAGCAGGCTATGCGTGCGCTCCGTGACCAGCACCTGGCCGCGCTGCGGCCGTATCGGCACGTTGAGGCCGACCATCTGGCCGAGCTTCTGAGTGCCGAGGCCGGCGGCGAGCACGATCTTGTCGGAGCTGTAGGTGCCGCTGCCGGTGACGACCTCGAAGCCCTGAGACAGCGGCCTGATCTGCCCGACCGTCTGCCCCGGCGAGATCTCGCCGCCATTGCGGCGGATGCCCTCGATGAGGCTGCGCAGAAGATAGAGAGGGTTCGCATGCCCATCCATCGGGCTGAAGGAGGCGCCGGTCACGCGCGGTCCGAGCGGCGCGTTCGGGAAGAGCTGCTGAAGCTCGCCGCGATCGATGAACCGGCAGTCGTAGCCGGCGTTGCCGGCCTGCTGGCGGAAGCGCTCGATGTAGCTGATGCGCTCCTCTGCCTCCTTGTCGCCGATGCAGATCCGCAGACCGCCGTTGCGCTCGAAGTCGACGTCGATCCCGGTTCGCTCGGTCAACTCGTCGGCAAGCGCTCGCCAACCGTCGACGGAGCCGCGGCTCAGCTCGAAGTAGGGCTGCACGCCGAAGCCCTTGGTTTGCACCCAGGTCAGCCCGAAATTGCCGCGCGCGGCACGAAACGCCATGTCGCCTTCGTCGATGATGCGGACCTTGGCCCCCGATCGCGACAACCCATAGGCGATCGCCGCGCCGACCATCCCGCCACCGACGACAATCACGTCCGACCGCATGCTTGGAGCCTCGTTCGCCACTCTGTCGTGCAGAGTTCTGGTCGCAGTGTCCCGACAGAGCCGAAGGATGGTAGAGGCAGTGGCATCAAGTCAAATAAGTATCTTTGCCGCCGCTATAAAGCGACTTGATGGGGCAGCGGCATGGCTCGCGCCCGGCTCAGCCGGCCTTCCGCGCCACCGGCCTGCAGGCCTCGGCGATGTGGTCCGAAAACTCGGTCGCGAGCTTGCTCATGGGCCGTTGGCGCGGCGAGATCAGCAGCACACGCGTCTGGATGAGAGGGGCGAACGGCCGGAGCGCGACCTTCTCCGACATGCGCTCCGAGAGAAGAAAGAATGTGATGACACCGATGCCGATATTGCGTTCGGCGAGTTGCCAGAGCGTGTGGCCGGTTCGCGATTCCACGCGGCGGATCGGATAGGAGCGCGCTTCATCGAGCAGCTTGTCGAGCTGTCGTCGCGAGCGCGTCTCCGGCGGCAGGCAGATGAGCGGCTCGCCGTCGAGGTCCGCCGGCGTGATCGTCTTCTTGCGCGCCAGCCGATGCTTGGGATGGATGATGCAGACGGCCTCGTCGGTGGAGAGCAGCCGTGCGTCGATGTTCGGATGGTCGGCAGGCTCGCTGGTGATGCCGATGTCGCAGCGGTTGGTCGCCACCCAGTGCACGGCGGTGAGGCGCGGCTGGATCTCGAGGCTGAGCGACACGTGCGGACGGACGGCGAGAAAGGATGCGATGGCGTCGGCGAGACGCTCGCCGGCCAGTGCCGGCATCACGACGACGCGCAGAAAGCCCGTCTGCGTGCGCCCGATGGCGTGAGCCGCCGCGGCGATATCCTCGAGCCCGACGAAGGCCCGCTCGATTTCCGGATAAAGCGCCTCGGCCTCGGAGGTGACGACGAGGCGGCCGTTCTGGCGGAGGAAGAGCTTGTAGCCGAGCTCGTGCTCGAGGTTGGCGAGAAGCGTGCTCACGGCCGGCTGGGAGATCGACAGGAGCTCCGCCGCCTGTGTGATGGTTCCGGTCAGCATGATGGCCCGGAACGCTTCGATCTGCCGCCAGGTGAGGCGCATGCGCGCGAGCTCCCGCCGAATGAAGTGACGACGCCGGGCGAAATCTTTTCATAAAGCTGAGTTATGGCCAACGAAATATTTGGAATTTGACCTAATGGCTTCCCGTCTAGGACCATGCAGTGCAATGGGCCTTCCCGGGCATCCCGAACGGGGAGCGCCACCGAGCGTGCGTGAAGATGAGCGAGGGAGGACCAACACGATGATGGCACGGGCGCGACGATGCTTTCTGCTGGCGGCCGGCGCACTGGCGCTGATCGGCGGCGCGGCCAAGGCGGAAACGACGGTCAATGTCGGCTTGAAGGCGGCCGATGTCAGTGTCCTGGACCCACACGTCTCCACCAAGTCGGATGACAAGACGATCTTTGCCCACATCTTCAGCGGTCTCGTCCGGTTCAAGTCGGGCAGCATCGATCCCGGCCAGATCGAGCCCGATCTGGCGGAAAGCTGGAGTGCGTCCGCCGATGGCAAGGTGTGGACCTTCAAGCTTCGCAAGGGCGTGCAGTTCCATCACGGCTATGGCGAGTTCACCGCTGACGACGTCGTCTATTCGCTGCAGCGCGCCGCCGATCCGAAGCGGTCCGGCGTGTCGAGCGACTATCGCCCCTTCGACAAGATCGAGAAGGTCGACAAGCACACCGTGCGCATCTCGCTGAAGGCGCCGGTGCCCTCGCTGCTGGGGCTGGTCGCCAACTACCACGGCGGCAACATCGTCAGCAAAAAGGCGGCCGAGGAGCTGGGCGACAAGCTCAAGCAGAAGCCGATCGGCACGGGTCCCTTTATGTTCAAGGACTACGCGGCGAAGCAGAGCATCACGCTCGTCGCCAACAAGGCGTACTACCGCGGGGCGCCGAAAATCGACCGCATCGTCTTCAAGTTCGTGCCGTCCGACAGCAGCCGCGAGCTGGCCTTCCAGAAGGGTGAGCTGCAGCTCTTCGTCGGCATGCGCGAGGAGCGCTGGGTGAAGCGGATGCGCGGCGGCAGCGATGTCGTCGTGGACGTCTTCCAGCCGGGCGAGCTGCGCACGCTGCATCTCAACACGTCGATCAAGCCGCTCGATGACGTGCGCGTGCGCAAGGCCATCGCGCATGCGCTCAATCGCGACGACTTCATCAAGCTGGTCGGGGCGAGCGTCACGCAGACGAGCTGGTCTCCGGTGCCGAACGGCTATCTCGGCCAGACCGCGGACCTGCCGAAATATCCGTTCGATCTGGCGAAGGCCAAGGCGCTGCTCAAGGAAGCCGGCCATCCGAACGGCTTCAAGCTCTCGGTCATCATCACCAAGCGCAGCGCGCTGCTGAAGCCGATGCAGGTCATTCAGGAGCAGCTTCGCGCCGTCGGGATCATCCTCGATCTCAACGTAGTCGAGCATTCCGCCTTCCACGCCCAGATCCGCAAGAACCTGAGTGCGATGGTGCTCTATGGCGCGGCGCGGTTCCCCGTGGCCGACACCTACCTGACGCAGTTCTATCACTCGCGGAGCATCGTCGGCGCGCCGACGGCCGTGACGAACTTCAGCCATTGCAAGGTGGCGGACGCCGAGATCGACGCGGCCCGGCGTGAGCCGGATGCCAAGAAGCAGCTCGCGCTCTGGGCCACTGCTCAGCGCAAGCTGATGGAGCAGGTCTGCTCGGTGCCGCTGTTCGAGCAGCTCCAGGTGTGGGCGCGCCGCAAGTCGATCGTGTACGGCTACAAGCTCGAGGGCGCCCTGAGCCTGGGGCCGGAGTTCACGCAGGCGTCGACGGCGAAGTAGCAACGCTCCGAGGCACGGACCCGGCACGGCGCGCTGCCGGCCGGGCTGCCTCGGGGGCATGCTTGCGAAGGGTTTTCGGGCGCGTCCGGCAAGGGGTGGAGCACGTGCTCTGGTATACCATCAGGCGGCTGGCGACGACGGTGCCCACGCTGGTTGCCGTGCTCACCGTCATCTTCATCATCATTCGCATCGCCCCCGGTGATCCGGCCATTGCGGTGCTCGGTGACAATGCCACGCAGCAGTCCATCGAGGCCATGCGCGAGCGGCTCGGGCTGAACCAGCCGCTCGGTGCGCAGTACTGGTCGTTTCTGTCGAGCGCGCTCACGGGTGATCTCGGCAAGTCCCTGGTCAGCGGTCGCTCGGTGCTCGGCGAAGTGCTCGCGGTCCTGCCCCACACACTCGACCTCACCTTCGCGAGCATTCTCGTCGGCATCGTTCTCGGCCTGCCGATCGGCATCCTGGCGGCCGTCTACCGCAACGGCGCGATCGACTACATTGCGCGCATCCTGTCGCTGCTCGGGCTGAGCTTTCCGGCGTTCTACACCGCCATCCTGCTCATCCTGGCCTTCGCCATCCATCACCCGTGGTTTCCGGTGATGAGCAACCCGAAGCTCGGCGATCCCGTCGACCGGCTGTACAATCTGGTGCTGCCCGCTTTCAGCCTCGGGCTCATCATGGTCGCCTACGTGGCGCGTACGGCGCGCTCCTCCATGATTGCGGCGCTCGGCGGCGACTTCATCCGCACGGCGCGCGCCAAAGGCGCTCCGGCCCGGATCGTCGTGCTGCGCCACGGACTGAGGAACGCCATCATCCCCGTGATCACGGTCATCGGTCTCTATCTCGGGTTGCTGATCGGCAACTCGGTCATCACCGAGATCGTCTTCAACCGCCCGGGCCTCGGGAAGCTCATCGTCGGCGCCCTCGAGCAGCGCGATTACACGATGCTGCAGGGGCTGATGGTGATCTACGCCTTCTTCATCGTGCTCACCAATCTGCTGACCGATCTCGCCTACGGTCTGAGCGACCCGAGGGTGAAGTATCAATGAGCGCGGTCGAGACCACGAGGCACGGACCGGGCGCGTTCACACGCGCGGTGACGGAGATCGTGCACGCCTTCAACACGAACAAGACGTCGTGGGTCGGCCTCGTCATCTTCCTGGCGATCTGCGTCCTGGCGCTGCTGGCGCCGGTGATCGCGCCTTACGATCCGATCAAGCAGCACATCGCCGACGCGTTGCAACCGCCGTCGCAGAAGTACTGGCTCGGCACGGATGCCTTCGGGCGGGATGTCTGGTCGCGCATTCTCTGGGGTGGGCGGATTTCGCTGCTCGTCAGCGTCGCATCCATCTCGATCGCCATGGTGATCGGCTCCACGCTCGGCATTGTCGCCGGCTACAAGGGCGGCTGGATCGACCAGATCATCATGCGCGCCATGGACGTGCTGCTCTCGTTCCCGACGCTCGTCATGGGTCTGCTCGTGGTGGCGGTGCTCGGCGCCAACCTCACCAACCTCATCATCGCCATCGCGCTGACCGTCATCCCGAAGTTCGCGCGCATCGCGCGGGCGCCGACAGTTGCCGTCAAGGAGCTCGACTACGTCGAGGCCTGCCGCGCGCTCGGCTATTCCGATACCCGGATCATGGCCGTGCACATCCTGCCCAACGTCATTGGCGAGGTGCTGGTGCTGGCGTCGCTATGGACGGCGACGGCGGTGCGCATCGAGGCCTATCTGAGCTTCATCGGTCTTGGCGTGAAGCCGCCGACGCCGACGTGGGGCGGCATGATCCGGCAAGGCTTCGAGTACATCCTCGATGCGCCGTGGATGTGCATCTATACGGGGCTGGCCGTGCTCGTCCTCGTCTTCTCGCTCAACCTGCTCGGCGATGGCCTCAGGGACGCGGTCGATCCAAAACTTCGGAACGAGTAGGAGGGCCGAATTGACCAAGCCCGTGCTTTCCGTGCGCAACCTCACGACCTCGTTCAAGCTCCGAAAGGGCTGGTTTCCCGCAATCTCCGGCGTCTCCTTCGACGTGATGCCCAACGAGACGCTCTGCCTGGTCGGCGAATCGGGATGCGGCAAGAGCATCACGGCGATGTCGGCCATGGGTCTGCTCAAGGGCCAACACGGTTGCCGCGTCAGTGGCGAGGTCTGGTTCGATGGCCGCAATCTCGCCGAGCTGGCGGAGGCGGAGCTGCGCAAGATCCGCGGCAACAAGCTCGCCATGATCTTCCAGGAGCCGA
>JAGRKR010000299.1 GCA_020442225.1 Hyphomicrobiaceae bacterium
GGCAACGGGCGGCGGCGGCGCCATTGTGCCATCGGGCCGCACGAGCACCGTACGCACCTTGCGCGGTCCCTCCTTGCCATCGCCCGGGGCCGGCTTGGCCTCGGCAGGCGCGGCAGGCGCCTTGGCGCCCTCAGGCGGACGCTCGTAGCGCTCGTAGAACGACTTCTGCGAGTGCGGAAATGCCTTGCCGCCCGGATCGCTCGGCGGCTCCTTGTCCGGCTTGCGCACCGCTTGCAGCAGTGGCGGCGCGCTCGCCGCGCGCTTGCCGCCGCCGATGATCTTGTTGTAGCCATAGGCCAGCCCGCCACCGACCAGAATGGCCGCAAGCAGCGTACCGACCAGAAAGAGCGTGCGGTTGCCTTGCTTGGGCTCAAGCTCGTCCTCGAAGGGCTCCTGCCCCCCTTCCGGCCCGACATCGGCCTCCGCCGCACTGTAGGGCGAAGCCGCCGGGTAGCCGTGCTGATCATATGCTCCGTCGGGAGCAGAGCCCGGATACTGCTGGCCATAGCCAGTCTGCTGATAGCCCGCACCGGCGGGGTCGTAATGCCTGGGATCGCCCTGCTGCCCATAGTCGGGCGCCGCCCCGGCGGCATACGGCTGCTGCTCGGTCGCCGGCATGTACTGCCCGAGATCATAGTCGCGCGCGGGCGCCTGCTGCGGCGGGTAGCCTGCGGCCTCGTAGCGGTGCTGATCGTACTGCTGTGGCTGATAGCCGTCGTGGGGCTGCTGGTGCTGCGGCGTCTGCTGCGGCTGCGCGAAGTAGCTGTCGAGCTGGTGTGGATCACGCAGCTCCGGCGAGCCATGCCCGGGGGGATAGGCTGCCGCCGGCGCCTCCTGATACCCTTGCGGATAGCCGGCGTGGCCGTAGTCGGCGGGGGCTGCGGGCGCCTCGCTCCACTGCTCCTGATGAGGCGGCTGGTGGGACGGCTGGTGCGGCGGCTGCCACTGGGCGGCCGGGTCCTGGTAGCCTGTCTCGGCGGGATAGCGCGGCGCTTGCGGCATGGCGCCCCGTCCGCTCGCGTCGTAGCCGCCCTGGTTCGGATAGAATTGCTGCTGTGTGCTCGCAACGGGCGGGCGCATCGGCGGGGTCTGTGTGGGATAGTGGTAGTCGGGGTTCTGCTGGTCCGCCGTCACCGGGGCCCGGCCCGGTACGGGCCAATCCAGCGGCTGCTGCTCGGTCGCTCGGGGCCACGCCTCGTCTGTCTCCGAGGGAGGAACTGGACGCTTGGCACCGGTAGCGCTGGCGCGAGCCATTTGCAAATCCTCTTGACTAGACACCTCCGGCCAGAACGGACGGAGCCCCTCGAATCAAAGCCTAGCGCATTTCACGAGGGGCTTCGACGCCCAACACGGCCAATCCAGAGGCGATCACTTCCGACGTGACGGTCACGAGCGCGACGCGAGCCGCACTGACACGCCTGTCATCGTCCCGGATAAAGCGCAAATGTGGCAAGTCTTTGCCTCGGTTCCATTGAGTGTGGAAATCAGCCGCCAGATCATAGAGATAGAAGGCCAGCCGATGGGGCTCGTGAGCCAGTGCCGCGCCCTCGATCAGCCTGGGGAAAAAGGCCAGGCGCTTGATCAGGGCGAGCTCGCCCTCGTCGGTCAGCGGCGAGAGGTCGGCGCCGCGCACCTCCGGCGATGACGGCCCGAGGCCGGGGAAGGCCTCATCGGCCATGCGGAAGAGCGAATGCGCCCGGGCATGGGCGTATTGGACGTAGAAGACCGGGTTGTCGCGGCTCTTCTCGGTCACTTTCTCGAAGTCGAAGTCGAGCGGCGCATCGTTCTTGCGGTAGAGCATCATGAAACGAACGGGGTCGCGCCCGACCTCGTCGACGACATCGCGCAGCGTCACGAAAGTGCCGGCGCGCTTGGACATCTTGTAGGGCTGGCCGCCCTTGAACAGCTTGACGAGCTGGCAGACCTTGATGTCGAGATCGACCTTGCCGTCCGACAGCGCCTTGACCGCGGCCGTCAGCCGCTTGATGTAGCCGGCATGGTCGGCCCCGAAGACGTTGATCAAGTGCGCGAAGCCGCGCCCGACCTTGTCGTTGTGGTAGGCCATGTCGGATGCGAAATACGTGTAGCTGCCGTCCGACTTGACGAGGGCACGATCCGTATCGTCGCCGAAAGCCGTCGCCTTGAACAGCGTCTGCTCGCGATCCTCCCAGTCGACGACCTCCTCGCCCTTGGGCCGCTCCAGCCGGCCGCGATAGATCAGGCCCTTTCGCTCGAGCGCATCGATCGTGGTCTCGACCTGGTTGGCGTTGGCTCCGGCCGCCTGCGCCATGAGCGAGCGCTCAGAGAAGAACACATCGTGGCGGACCGCGAGCGCCGCCAGATCCTCCTTGATCATGACCAGCATGGCCGCAACCGCCGCCTCGCGCACGACGGGCAGCCAGGCGGCCTCGGGCTTGTCGAGAAGCGCCGTGCCATGGGCCGCCGCCAGCGCTTGTCCGACCGGCACCAGGTAATCGCCGGGATAGAGCCCCGCGGGGATCTCGCCGATCTGCTCGCCGAGGGCCTCGCGGTAGCGCAGGTAGGCCGAGCGCGCGAGCACGTCGACCTGTGCGCCGGCATCGTTGATGTAGTACTCGCGCGTGATCGCGTAGCCCGCGTGCGCCAGCAGGTTGGCGAGCGCATCGCCGAAGACCGCGCCGCGGCAATGGCCGACGTGCATGGGGCCGGTCGGGTTGGCCGAGACATACTCGACGTTGACGCGCTCTCCCTTGCCGATCTCAGCGCGTCCGAAGTCGCGGCCCTCGCCGAGCGCCGCTCTCACCACGTCGTGCCAGACGGCGTCCGCCACCCTCAGATTGATGAATCCGGGACCGGCGATCTCGACGCCAACCACGCCCTCCGTCGTGCGCAGCTTCTCCGCCAGCAGCTCAGCGAGATCACGTGGCTTCATGCGGGCGGCCTTGGCCAGCACCAGCGCCGCATTGGTGGCAATGTCACCGTGCGAGGCGTCGCGCGGTCGCTCGGCCGCCAAGGCGGACAGTTGCGCCTCGCTCAAGGGCGCGGCAATCCGGCCTTCCGCTACGAGCTCTCTCGCCGCCGTCGCCACGATGGCCTCGAAACGCGCGAAGATGTTCATTGGATCACTCCTTGGGAGGCGGAGCGCATCCCTGCGGGCTCCCACCGTCCGATCGGCGCCGACTATCGCAAATCCGGGGTAGCGTCAAACAGCCTGCGGTGCTCGCCGATCGCGAACCGGTCGGTCATGCCGGCCACGAAATCGGCGATCACGAGGGCGCGCTCGGACGCCCCGAGCCCCACACAACGCGCCTGCCAGGCCTCGGGCAGCGCCAGATAGTCGGCCAGATAGCGGGAGAAGAGCTCGGCCACCACGCGCTCGGCGTCGCGCATCACGTTCATCACCCGGGGATGGCGATAGACGCGCGCGAACAGGAAGCGGCGCAACTCGGCGAGCTGCGAGGCGAGCGCATCCGAGAATGCCACCACCGGCTCTTCCGCCTGCCGGATCTCCTGGGCCGAGGCGGGTGAAAGGCGGGCGAGCCGCCGGCGCGCTTCCGCCACGGCATCGGCGACCATCACGGTGATGAGGCGTCGCGTGACCTCGTACATGAGCTGGGCCGCAGGCAGGCTCGGGTGGCGAGCCAAGGCCTCCCGAACGAACCGTCCGGGCAGCGCCAGCGCCTTCAGGTCCTCGATCGCGATGAGACCGGCGCGCAGCCCATCGTCGATGTCATGGGTATTGTAGGCGATGTCGTCGGCGAGCGCCGCCACCTGCGCCTCGGCGGCGGCGAACTGGTGGAGGGCCAGATCGTGGCGGGCGTCGTAGGCGACGATCGACGCCGGCAGCGGTCGCGGCTCCCCTTCGCCGGCAGCGTGGCGCCCGGTCAGCGGACCGTTGTGCTTGACGAGGCCTTCGAGCGTCTCCCAGGTCAGGTTGAG
>JAGRKR010000300.1 GCA_020442225.1 Hyphomicrobiaceae bacterium
CGCCTGCCGCCGCACGCGTCGTCGAGCCCGCGCCGCCAGCACCGGCCGCCATGAGCGAGGAAGATATTCTTGCCGCCGTGCAAGAGGAGCGCGCCCGCCTCGAAACACGCCCGCCGCTGCCGCCACACGAGGAGCCCATTGTCGCCCGGCCGCTCGCCGTCGAGCGGCGTCATCGCGACGATCGCGTGCCCGAGGTCGGGCGTCTGCCGTCGCAGCGGGCGCCGGTCGACGAGGCGCCGGCGCTCGATGTCCGCCGGTCCCGTGCCGCAGCGGATCTCACGCCACCGTCGCGACCGCAGCCTGTCACCGGCGCGCCGGTCCCGGAAGCCGCGGTCCACGCGCCGGCACCACGTCCCCGCATCCACCCGGGTCCACCGGGGCCAGTGCCGATGCGGCGCGACATGCCGCCCACTGACCCCATCGTCCCACCTGCCCCCTATCCGGCCTATCCGTCGCCACCGCTGCCCACACCTCGACGCCACGGGCCGGCCGGAGATGCGCCGCGGCCGTCGCCGTTCTCGCAAGGCCATGCGCCCGACATCGGCGCCGGCGCGGACATGCGCGACGGGCCGCCGCGTCAGATGCCACCGACCATGCGCATGGGGCAGCAGCGGCCGGACTTGCGCGCCCCTGCGTCGCCACCTGCCATGCACGCCGACGGTACGGGCGTCCATCAGGTGCCGGCAATCCGGCGAGGCGGCGTGCTCGAGCCGGGCCAGCTCGTGGAGAACATCCCGCGCCGCATGCTGATCGGCAAGCCGGAGATCGTCGAGGTGCGCATCGCGCGCTCGCACATCGGCGCGCTCGGCGAGGGCCTGCAGGGCGGCGGCGTCGCGCATCATCACGAGGTCCAGGTCACCAAGGCGATGTCCGTGCGGCTGCGCTCGCCCGACGGTGGCTTCCAGATCGAGCCCGGTTCCCCGGAAACGCAGTGGATCGACAACACCCTCGGCCTGCTCCACGACGACTACGCGAGCTGGCGCTGGACGCTGACGCCACGCCGACGCGGCAAGGGCCGCCTGCAGCTTCTGATCTCGGCGCGCACCATCGGCAAAGACGGCGTCGTTGCCGAAACGGCGCTGCCCGATCAGGTCATCGAGATCCGCGTCGTCACCAACTACGCGAAGCTGGCCGTGAACCTGGCCGGCTGGGCGGCCGTCATGGTCGCGGGCGGCGTTCTGCAGGCCGTCGGCTCGCAATATTTCGGTGGCGGGCTGGTGACGATCGTCAAACGCCTGTTCGGCGGCTGAGACGGGCCGCCGGCCGGATTCTTCCGCTCAAGCAGGGACGACGATGCCGCGCTGGCGGCAGAGCTCCGCGATCGCCTCGCGCAGCGCGTCCATGCCATCCCCCTTCTCGGCGGAGGTGGCGAGTACGAGCGGATAGGCGGCTGGTCGGTTGGCGAGACGCGCCGCCGTCTTCTCGACCAGCGGCCCGACCTCGCTGGAGCGCAACTTGTCCACCTTGGTCAGCACGACCTGATAGGAGACGGCGGCGGTGTCCAGCAGGGTCATGTAGCTCTCGTCGACCGCCTTGAGGCCATGCCGGGAGTCGACGAGCAGGTAGACACGCGCCAGCGTCGCCCGCCCCTGGAGGTAATTCTTGACCAGCGCCGTCCAGGCATCGACCTTGTCGCGCGGCGCCTTGGCATAGCCGTAGCCGGGCAGGTCGGCGATGTAGAGCGGCAGCTCCGTGGCGAAATAATTGATCTCCTGCGTGCGCCCCGGCGTGTTGGAGGTTCGCGCGAGGCCGCGACGATCGAGCAGGGCGTTGATCAGGCTGGACTTGCCGACATTCGAGCGCCCGACGAAGGCGATCTCGACGCGATCGGCGGGCGGCAATCCGTCGAGCGCCACCACGCCCTTGTGAAACCGCCAGGGGCGGCGGAAAAGCGCAACGGCCAAGCCGTCGTCGATCCTCTCCTCCGCGCGTCCGGCCTCTGGCCCGCTCTCCACCTCGCCCCTCCGTGACCTCCGGCGAGCGTCACTCGGCCGGGTTCTTCTTGGAGCCGGGACCGTCCTTCGGTCCTCCGCCCCGCAGCCGACTGAGCCATCCCAGGCTCTTCGACAGGTTCTCGGCGAGCGGAATGTCGACGCCCTGCTTCTTCATGATCAGAGACTGCTGGGCAATCGAGAGGATGTTGTTCCAGGTCCAGTAGATCACCAGCCCGGCCGGGAAGCTCGCCAGCAGGAACGTGAACATGACCGGCATCCAGTTGAAGATCTTCTGCTGGATCGGGTCCGGCTGCTGCGGATTGAGCTGCATCTGGAACCACATCGTCACGCCCATGATGATCGGCCAGACGCCAATGTGCAGGAACTCCGGCACGTTGTACGGCAGCAGCCCGAACAGATTGAAGAGCGACGTCGGATCGGGCGCCGAAAGATCCCGGATCCAGCCGAAGAACGGCGCGTGGCGCATGTCGATCGTGACGAACAGAACCTTGTAGAGCGCGAAGAACACCGGGATCTGCAGAAGGATCGGCAGACACCCGGCCATGGGGTTGATCTTCTCCTTCTGGTAGAGCTCCATCATCGCCTGCTGCATGCGGACCTTGTCGTCCTTGAAGCGGTCGCGGATGCGCTCCATCTCGGGCTGCAGCTTCTTCATCTTGCTCATCGACTCGTAGGACTTGTTCGCGAGCGGGAAGAAGGCGAGCTTGACCAGCACGGTCGCCACCAGAATGGCGATGCCGAAGTTTCCGAAGATGCCGTAGAGCCACTCGAGCAGCCGGAACAGCGGCTTGGTGATGAAGAAGAACCAGCCCCAGTCGATCAGGAGATTGAACTTCTCGATGCCGTATTTCTTCTCGTAGCCGTCGACGATGGCGAGCTGCTTGGCGCCAGCGAAGAGCTGGCCCTCGGACTGGGCCGTTCCGCCGGCCGGCACGACGAGGACGTCCCTCAGATAGACCGCCTGAAACACCTCGCGCCGCGCACCGGCCTTGGGCGAGCCGTGGAGCTGGCCCTCGTAGCTCGTCTTCTGCGGCGGGATCAGCACGGACGCCCAGTACTTCTCGGTAATACCGAGCCAGCCGCCCGTCACTCCCTTGAAGCTCTTGTCGATGCCCTTCTTGTCGGCGGCGTCGGAGAACGTGATCTCCTGCAGGCCGTCCTTGCCGAGCACGCCGAGCAGGCCTTCATGCAGGATGAAGAAGCCCTGGATCTTGGGCGTGCCGTCCATCCGGATCAGGCCATAGTGCTGGAGCCGCAGCTCCTGGCCGGTCTTGTTCTCGACCGTATCCACGACCTTGAACATGTAGCTGTCGTCGACCGAGATCGTGCGCTTGAAGACGAGGCCGGCGCCGTTGTC
>JAGRKR010000301.1:0-4415 GCA_020442225.1 Hyphomicrobiaceae bacterium
ATCCGCTGGCGCTGGCCGCCCGACAGCGTCGCACCGCGCTCGCCGAGCCTGGTGTCATAGCCGTTCGGCAGCCTGACGATGAACTCGTGCGCCTGCGCTGCCTCCGCGGCCCGCTTCACGTCGTCGAGACTGGCGCCGGGCGCCCCGTAGCGGATGTTCTCCACCACCGTGTCGGCGAACAGCGCCACCTCCTGCGGCACGTAGGCCAGACGCCGGCGCAAGGCCAGCGGGTCCGTGCGGCGCACGTCCACGCCGTCGACCGTAACCTTGCCGGCATCGCAATCGTAGAAGCGCTGAAGCAGCGCGAACAGCGTGCTCTTGCCGGCGCCGGACGGTCCGACGATGGCGACCTGCTCTCCCGGCCGGATGGCGAGCGACACGTTGTGGAGCGCTGCAATCTCTGGCCGGGACGGATAGCTGAAGGATACCCCGACGAACGCCACGGCCCCCGGATCGCTGCCGGGAAGTGGCACAGGATCGGCCGGGGCCTCGATCGCCGGCCGCTCGGCCAGGAGCTCGCCCAGCCGCTCGGCAGCGCCCGCCGCCTGCTGCACCTCACCGTAAACCTCCGAGAGCTCCGCGAGCGCCCCCGCCGCAAAGGCCGCATAGACGACGAACTGACCGAGCCGTCCGCCGCTCATGCTGCCCGAGACGACGGCCGTCGCCCCGATCCAGAGCACGCCGGCGATGCTGGCGAAGACCAGGAAGATCGTGACCGCCGTCAGGAAGGCCCGCGCCCAGTTTCGCGACCGCGCCGCCTCGAACGACCGCTCCACAGCCGCCCGGAACCGCTCCGAGACGACGGCCTCGTGGGTGTAGGCCTGCATGGTGCGGACGGCGGCCAGGTTCTCCGCCGCGTACGAGGACGCCTCCGCGAGCTTGTCCTGCGCGCTCCGCGACAGCTTGCGCACCACCCGCCCGTACGCCATCAGCGGCAGCACGATCAGCGGGATGGCGACCAAAAGCACCAGCGAGAGCTTGAAGCTCGTCACCAGCATCATCACCAGCGAGCCGACGAGCATGACGAGGTTGCGCAGGAGCTGCGAGATGGCGCTGCCGGCAGCGGATTTGATCTGGGTCGTGTCGGCGGTCAGTCGCGACATGACCTCGGCCGAATGGGTCCGCTCGAAAAAGGACGGCCCGAGGCGGGACAGATGCTGGAAGATGTCGGATCTCAGATCGGCCACGACACGCTCGCCGATCCAGTTCACCAGAAAGAACCTGGCTGCGCTCGCCGCCGCCAGCACGACGCCGATCACGATCAGCATCATGAAATAGCGGTCGATGAAGACGCCGTCGCTGCCCTTGAAGCCGTAATCGATGATGCGGCGGAGCGCCAGTGGAACGGCCAGCATGGCCATGGCCGACACGACCAGCGCGACGCCCGCTGCCGCCAGCATGGCCTTGTAGCGCCAGAGATAAGAGCGCAACGCCAGCAACGGCCCGAGCTTGCGCGAGGCCTTACCCTCGGCGGGCGCGGCCGCCTCGGGCGCTGCCGTCGTGTCCGGCCGGGACCCGTCCGTCCGCGCGCCGTCGCCGGCCGAAGTCGTCAGTTTGCGGTCGGACGCCACGTTGCTTATCGCTCCCGTTAACCGTCGCTGAAAGGCGGCGAGCATGCCTGAGCCCTCCCGCCCTCGCAAGTCGCAACGGTGAGTGCCTCGGCATCGCCGCCGGCAGCCGCCCGTGCAAGAGGACTTGAAAGCCCGGCACGGCGGCGTTATAGAGGGGCACCACAATCTCAGCAAATCCGTCTGAGCGCTGGCCGAACTCGTGTGTCCGGTCGCTCGTCGGTCGTTCAGAGACGAGAGAGATCATGAAGAAGGACGACGGGTTCCACCCGGACTATCACCGGGTCAAGGTTGTCATGACCGACGGCTCCGAGTTCGAGACGTACTCGACCTACGGCGACGAGGGCGACACGATCACCCTCGACATCGATCCCAAGACGCATCCGGCCTGGACCGGCGGCAACCAGCAGCTCATGGATCGCGGCGGCCGTCTGTCGAAGTTCAAGAAGAAGTTCGACGGTCTGTTCTAGAGCCTGCTCGGCGGCGATGGACGAACGCTCGCGAGCCCGCGCAACCGCAGCGCGCACGTGACGGTTCGGCGCAGACCGCCCGCCCGGCTCAGGGGCGCACCCCGAACGACAGATCATACAAATGCAAACGGCCCGGATCGCTTCCGGGCCGTTGGCGTGTCTGGTTGGGCAGAGGCGGTGTCAGGGCGGTCCAGGCGCTCGACGATAAGCCGAGGACCCGATCGCGCCCTATATGCGCCGCAACGGCGCGACTTTTCCGCCGCCGCCGCCTGCAAACGCCGCCGCGAGGCGGGACATCTGCTGCTCCACGGGATTGCGATGCGCCGCCGCGACGTGGGTTGGCGCGGGCTGACCGTTGCCGGCCAGGGCGCGGTCGAGCTGAACGATCCGATCGTGCAGCGCGAAGCTCTGCTCGATCAGGCCGCGCAGCGTCTCCGGCAAATCGGCGAAATGCTTGACGTGTGACGGCCGGCCGATGGTCGTAAGGCGCAGCCGCCGCCGCTTCAGCGCTGCTTCCTCCTTGGAGATCTCACCCTCGCGAAGGGCGCGGCGAATGAGCAGCCAGGACGCAAGCTCCAGCAGCCGCGTCGTCAAGCGCATGCTCTCACTGGCGTAGGCCAGCGACACCGGTGGCTTGAGGGCTCGGGCATCCGTTCGCCCGTCGCCGTCGAGATAGGCGGCGGTGCGCTCGACCAGCGCCATGCCTTCCTTGAAGATGACCTCGAACTGCTCCGACCTCTGGAACCGTTCACCAAAGGAGATCGTGACACCAAGAGGTTGTGCCTGCCCCTCGAAACTCTTAACGCCGCTCATGCTTTCACTCACAACATACGCTCCACGAACGGGAAACCCCGCCCGGTCGCCCCATACTCTACGTCCGCCCCGATGTGTCTGCGCACAACCTGCGCAAACCGTGCCAAGCTTGGCTCGACCACGTGCCGAGCGTCAATACGAATGGCGACCGGACCCTGTGACCGGACTGCAACTGGCACCCGATCCACACGAATCGACTTTGCCCCGCCGCCGGTTAACAATGTTGCATCAAAATGGGCAGTTTCCGTGACAGGGCAAAAAAAAGAGCCGCATGACTGCGGCTCAAGAGTTAACAGGGAGGCGTCAAACAGAGTGGACAGGAGCCACTCGAGATCCAGATGTCTGGATACGAGACACTTTAGCCCCGCAATCCCTAAAGATCCGTTAACGGTGAAATAGACTCGGCGCCGGGTTGCTTAACCCTGCTGGCGGCGACCGGACGGCCTCACCCCCCGCTCTTGAAGACGGCGGCGGCGGCCGCACCGATCGCCCTCTTGGCGTCGATCTCCCGCCTGACCCGCACCATCTCGGCCTCGAGCGACGCCAGCCGCTCCTCCAACTCACCGACCGACAGCCCCGTGAGGTCCTCGCCGAGGACCGCGGCCTTCTTCGGCTTGGGGGCGAGTTCGTCCCAGTCCATCGCGGGTATCCTCCTGTCATGGGGCGGCAATCCGCCCGCTGCGGCTTGTATCGATCGCCGCAATATTGCAAATGGGCGGATACGCCAGCAAGAGGACGCGCCGATGCCCCAAATACCAAGCGAAATGAACGCCATCACCATGACCGGCCAGGGCGGACCCGAGGTCCTCGCCCTTTCGCGTCTGCCCGTCCCGACGCCCGGCCCCGGTCAGATCCTGGTCAAGGTGGCAGCCGCGGGCGTCAATCGTCCCGACGTCATCCAGCGCCAGGGCGCCTATCCGCCGCCCAAGGACCACTCTCCGCTGCTGGGTCTGGAAATCGCCGGCACGGTGGCGGCGCTCGGCCAGGGCACGACGCGCTATCAGGTCGGCGAGGAGGTCTGCGCGCTCGTCAATGGCGGCGGCTACGCCGAATACTGCCTTGCCGAAGAGGGGGCCGCGCTGCCGATCCCTGCGGGTCTCGACCTGGTGCATGCCGCAGCCGTACCGGAGACCTTCTTCACGGTCTGGCACAACGTCTTCGAGCGCGGCGCCCTGCAGCCCGGCGAGTGGTTCATGGTGCACGGCGGAACGAGCGGCATCGGCACGACCGCGATCCAGCTCGCCAAGGCCTTCGGCGCGCACGTGATCGCCACGGCCGGCTCGGACGACAAGTGCCGGACCGTGCGCGAGCTCGGCGCCGATCGGGCCGTCAACTACAAGAGTGAGGATTTCGTCGCTGTCGCCAAAGAGGTAACCGGCGGCAAAGGCGTCAACGTCATCCTCGACATGGTCGGCGGCGACTACATCGAGCGCGACATCATCGCCGCCGCCGATGATGGCCGCATCGTGCAGATCGCCTTCCTGTCCGGCCCGGTCGCCAAGGTCAACTTCGCCCGGCTGATGGTGAAACGCCTCGTTCTGACCGGCTCGACGCTGCGGCCGCG
>JAGRKR010000301.1:4478-6785 GCA_020442225.1 Hyphomicrobiaceae bacterium
CTGCTCGCCACGGGGCGCATCAAGGTCGTGCTCGATTCGACCTTCCCGCTCGCCGAGGCGGCCGAAGCGCATCGGCACATGGAAACCAGCGCGCACGTCGGCAAGATCGTGCTGACGGTGTGAGCCGAGCTACCAGACGAGCGCCGTCATGGCCGCGATCGGGGGCTTGGCGCTGCCGGCGAACAGGCGCGGCAGGTCCGCCTCGAGCGGCCCGTCGACGTGCACGCGACTGGCGATGAACACGGCCGATAGGCCCATGCGCGCCGCGCCGGCGATGTCGGTGCGCACGCCATCGCCGATGGCCAGAACCCGCTCGCGCGACAGCGGACGCCCACCCGACACGAGCCCGAAGGCGCGCTCGTAGACAGGGGGGTGCGGCTTGCCGGCGTAGATCACGACTCCGCCCAGCACCTCGTAGGCCTGCGCCAGCGCGCCGGCACAGTAGAGAATGAGCTCGCCGTGCTCGACGACAAGGTCGGGGTTGGCGCAGATCATCGGCATGTCCCGACTCTTCAGCCGGGCGAGCATGTCGGCATAATCCTCGGGCGTTTCCGTCCGGTCGTCGTAGAGGCCCGAGCACACGCAGAGCTCGGCGGCCTCCAGCTCGACCAGCTCGACCGGCATGTCGGCAAAGATCACCCTGTCGCGCTCCGGGCCGAGATGAAAGACCCGTCGGGCCGATCGTTCCTCGATGAGGCTGCGGGTCAGGTCGCCCGACGTGATCATCGCGTCGTAGGCGGCGCGCGACACGCCCAGCCTGTCGAGCTGCTTTTGAATGGTCGGGCTCGGTCGCGGCGCATTGGAGACGAGGACCACGCGGCCGCCCGTGTCACGAAAGCGGCTGCATGCGGCCACCGCCGCGGGAAACGACGTCACGCCATTGTGGAGCACGCCCCAGATGTCGACCACCCAGACGTCGTAAGCACCTGCGATCTCCTCGATCGAGGTGAGCACCGGGATCGCCCTGCCGCCTGCTGCCATGCCGTGAACCTATCCGCCGTATCCATCCGCGGCCCGCCGCCAGCCGGCGGACCCGCAGACATGACACGGAATCGATGCGGAAAGCGAGAGGCTGCCGCAGGAAATGTCAGGCGGCGTGCGCGCGGTCGCCGCCCGGATTGGCCGGCCCCGCCAGCACTTCGGCCTTCACGGGCCGTGCCTCGCCGAGCGCCTGCCCCTGCCCGAGCAGCACGCCGTCGTCGGCGATCCTACCGAGCCGCGCCTCGTCGGAGATGCCCTCGACGATCAGCCCGAAGCCCATCTCCGCCATGTAGCGGCACACGTCGAGCGAGGGAATGCGCGTCTCCCCCGCCGGCAACCCGGACAGGTAGATGTCGGCGTCGAGCTTGACGAACGCGAAGCCCTTGGCCTTCAGGTCCTCGAAGTCCATGTCGAGATCGACGAGGTCCTGCAGAGCGAAGCGGAAGCCGTAGGCCGCGAGCGCGGCGACGGTGTCCCAGTGCGGACCGGCGAAGCCACGCACCGCCGACTGCGTCAGGCTGATGACGAGGCGGTCGGGAAGCGTCGCCTCTTCGCGGATCCTGCCCGAGAACTCGTGCAGGAACGCTTCGTCGTCGAGGGACTCGCCCGACAAGGCCGAGAACACATCGATCGTCTTGCCGCGCTCGGAGATGCGCCGCACGATCTTGGTCGTGCCTGCCAGCAGCGCGAGATCGATCCTGGGCAGCAGGCCCGTTCCGGCCGCCGCATCGCAGTAGTCGCGACGCTGCACCAGCGTACCGTCACTGTCCCGAAGGCGGACTGAGACGTCGAAATACCGGGTCTGGCGATCGCCGAGGCCACAGATCGGCTGCAGGTAGATGTCCATGCGACCATGCTCGATGGCATCGGTGATGCGGGCGATCATCGACGGCGACGCGGATTGTTGCGAGGGCGTTGGCGCCGCCTGCGGCTGCGCGGTGGCAACTGCGTCCGCAACCCCGGCCGCAGGCTGCGCCTGGGGCTGGCCACGCATGGGCCGCTGCATGCGCGCGAGCACCTCGGTCTCGATCGAGACTCCGCCGTCACGCGGCAGCGACGGCGATGGCGCCGGGTCTCCTGCGCCGCCACGATCCTGCGCCTGACGCATGGTCGTCGCGGTCTCCTTCAAGGCGGCGACCGAGCGGGAAATCGCCTCGTCGGGAGAGACGCCCGGAACCGGCGCGCCACCATCCGGGGCGAGATCCTGCGCGAGGCGCAGGATCAACTTCTCGATGCGCTCGACCTCGTCCTTGGGCACGCCCGCCATGGCCGGTGCCGGGGTGGCAGGCTGAGCGACCACGTGCGGCACTGGAGCCGCTGCTGGCG
>JAGRKR010000302.1 GCA_020442225.1 Hyphomicrobiaceae bacterium
GCCGAAATCCCAGCCGATCGACGGCCCTTGCCAGAACACCTTGTGATCGCCGGCATTCTTGGTGAACAGCGTGCCTTCGCCATAGGTCAGGCCGCCAACCACGGCGCCTGCGCCTTCTTCGCCAAGCACATAGCCGTTCGGCAGACCGTATTCCTGGAAGGCACGCTCGATCAGCGTCGCCATGCCGCCGGCGGCCGACCCGAAGAAGCGGTGCCCGGCGTTGACGATCTCGTCGGATGTGTAGGCGCCATCCTGCGCCTGCGATTGCGTTGGTAGCAAAGCGCCGGCAACGACACAGGCGAAAGTCAGCAGGGACAGGACGTACAAACGCAAGCTGAACGCGCGCATGGGATAAACCTTTCCATTCGCCGCGCTGTCTGAGCGTCCGTGTTCAAAAACCGGGGCTTTGCGCCCTTCTCGCCTCTGGTTCTAAACCCGAAGCGTTGCGCGAGAATGAACGCGGCAAATGGCGAAACGATGGCCGCACCGCTCAATCCCGCCAAGCGGATTGCCGCAGCCGATCACGCTGTATATCCAGAGCGAAGATTTGTCGTTGATTCGCCCGGCCGTGCGGCCGATCACCCACGCGTCAACTCGGGTTTCCCAATGAGCACCATCTTCACCCTTTCCGCCTCCGATCTTTCCGCCTTGTTGTGCAGCCGGGTGTGCCACGACCTGATTTCGCCCGTCGGCGCCATCAACAACGGGTTGGAACTGCTGGACGAGGGCGGCGCCGACGAAGACGCGATGAACCTGATCCGCGCCAGCGCCCGCACCGCCTCGGCGCGCGTGCAGTTCGCCCGCATCGCCTTCGGCGCCGCCGGCTCGGCCGGCTCCACCATCGATCTGCGGTCGGCGCGCGAGATTTCTGAGGGCTACGTCTCCATCGGCAAGCACCGGCTCCACTGGCGCGGTCCCGACGGGCAGATGGTCAAGAACCGGGCCAAGCTCCTGCTGAACCTCGTGTCAGCCGCAATTTCCGCACTTCCAAGGGGCGGCGACATCGATCTGGCCATCGGCGGTACGCTCGAGCAGCCGCACTTCCTGCTCCGCTGCCGGGGCAACGGCGCGCGCCCCCCGCAATTCCTCACCGACTTCGTGTTGGGCAAGGCGACCGGCGCGCTCGATGCCAACTCCATACAGGCGTACTACACGTGGCGTCTGTCGGCAGAGTCCGGGATGCCCCTGGCGATCCGCAAGGATGGCGCCGACATCCTCATCGAGGCGCGGGCGCTGCGCTAGACTGCGGGAACGCGACCATCACCTCGCCACGGCCGGCCGGAGAGCGGGTTGCGCCACCCGGCGGGGGCTGCCGCTTTGCCCGCGAGCCCCCCACTGGGGCGCTCGCTCAAGCAGCCACACGGCTTTAGATAATTTTCACGCTTCCGAGGCAAAGTAGTGGCGATCCAGTCAAGCAACCTTTGCGTGCATTTCGATCCATTCAGTGGGGGCAACACGTGCACAGGCCAGCGGAGCGAGACATGAAGCAGTGCCTTGTGGTCGATGATTCCGTCGTCATTCGTAAAGTGGCGCGACGCATCCTTCAGCGCCTCAATTTCGAGACGATCGAAGCGGAGAACGGCCAGGAGGCTCTGGAACGCTGCCAGTCCGAGATGCCCGATGCCATCCTCCTCGACTGGCACATGCCCGTGGCCAACGGCCACGACTTTCTCAACGGCCTCAAATCTCAGACCAGCGGCCCCCGGCCCATCGTTTTCTACTGCACGACGGAAAACGACCCCATCGACATCTCGCGCGCGCTGAGCGCTGGCGCCCACGACTACATCCTCAAGCCGTTTGATCGCGAGAGCATCGAGGCCAAGCTGGCCGAGCACGGCTTGGTCTGACCGCCACGCGTCCACACGCCCGGCCGGCGAACCGGAACTCGTCAAGTCCTCCTTGCGCCTGCGATTCAGAGTGTGATGCACGACCTCATGGTCTCGCGGCCGCGAGTCCGCCATAGTCGGTCACGCTCCAGGATCTGGCTCGTTGCATGAACTATCGCCACGCCTACCATGCCGGCAATTTTGCCGACGTGCACAAGCACGCCGTGCTCGCCCTCGTGCTCGCACACCTTTCGGCCAAGGTCACGCCCTTCCGCGTGGTCGATACCCATGCCGGCATCGGCCGCTACGATCTTGCAGCGGTCGAGGCCGAGAAGACCGGCGAATGGACGGCCGGCATCGGCCGCCTGCTGGGCGAGGACAGCGCACCGATCCCCGACGAGATCACGCCGCTCCTGGCCGCCTACCTCGATGCCGTACGGGCGGAAAACGCCGACGGCGTCCTGCGCTGGTATCCAGGCTCTCCCCGCATCGCCCGCAGCCTGCTGCGCCCGGACGACCGCCTGATCGCCGTCGAGTTGCATCCCGAGGATACACAGGCACTCGCCGCCGAGTTTCGCCGTGACCGCCAGGTCAAGGTGCTCGCCATAGACGCCTGGCACGCCCTCAAGTCGCTGTTGCCGCCCAAAGAACGGCGCGGGCTCGTACTCATCGACCCGCCTTACGAGTCGACCACCGAGGTCGACGACACGTTCGCTGGACTTCGTGCGGGGCTGCGTCGTTTCGCGAACGGCATCTTCATGCTCTGGTATCCGATCAAGGCGACGGCCTCCGCCCTCGACATGCAAGCGCGCCTCGCGCAACTCGAGGTCGACAAGCTGCTGATCTCGGAGCTGGTGGTCCGGCGCCCCGACGGCGACGGACGCCTGCACGGCAGCGGACTGGCCCTCGTCAATCCGCCGTTTCAGCTTCGCGCGCAGCTCGATGTCCTCCTGCCGTTCCTGGCCGCGCGGCTGAGCCAGGGGAAGGGCGCGACGCACCGTCTGGAGGCCCGAATGTGATCGTCCGGCAAGGCCGGCGCCCTATACCGGAACCCCGCCCGAAAGCCAGTTAGACCTTTCTCTATAAGCGTAACGATACATTTTTCTTGCGAATGACTAGACGTTGTTGAATACTTCGGCCGTTCGGGCGACCTATCGGACCCGGCGGAAAGTGATTGCGCGCCTCTATAGTATACAAAATTACAATGTTGGTTGCCGCGCCTACGTTCCCCGACTAACGACGAGTCTGCTCAGCACCACCCGGCGTGTGCTGCAGCGCACGCCATCATTCGAAATGGGGACGAGGAGCTCCACTCTATGCGCCAGACTGGAAAAGTTAAATTCTTCAATCAGACCAAGGGTTTCGGCTTCATCACACCGGACGAAGGCGGTAAGGACGTGTTCGTTCACGTCACCGCGGTCGAGCGCTCGGGCATCGGCCCCCTCGACGAGGGCATGCGCGTGTCGTTCGAGACCGAGCCGGACAAGCGCGGCAAGGG
>JAGRKR010000303.1 GCA_020442225.1 Hyphomicrobiaceae bacterium
GCCGGACCGGTGATCGCGATCACGCTCGTGCTGCTGTCCGTGTTCGTGCCCGTGGCGTTCCTGCCGGGCAGCAGCGGCGTGCTCTTTCGCCAGTTCGCCGTGACCATCTCGGCGGCCATGGTCATCTCTGCGATCAATGCGCTGACGCTGGCCCCGGCGCTGTGCACGCTGCTGTTGAAGCCGGGCCATCCCGTCGGCCTCATGCAACGCGTGACCGCGGCGATCAACCGTGTGACGGACGGCTACGGACGGATCGTGCAGCACCTCGTGCGCCGTGCCGTCATCGGGCTGGCGATCGTCGCCGTGGCCGGATTGGGCGCCTGGCAGATGCTTCGCATCACGCCGTCCGGTTTCCTGCCGGCGGAGGACAAGGGCTACCTGCTCGTCGTCTTCAACCTGCCGCCGGCCGCCTCCCTCAATCGCACGAGCATCGCCGCCGACAAGGCAGAAGCCATCATTCGCAAAGACCCCGCCGTCGAGACGGTCACCTCGGTTCTGGGCTTCGACTTCCTCGGGGGCGGCGCCGCCCCCAATGCAGGCGTCATGTTCATCCGGCTCAAGGACTATGCGGTGCGGCACCGCCGGGACATGCACTCGACGTTCGTGGCGCGGCGCCTGTCGCGCGCGCTCATCCAGATCCCGGACGGCATGTTCCTCGCGTTGAATCCGCCGGCGATCTCCGGCATCGGCCAGGCCGGAGGCTTCGAGTACATGCTCGAGGCCCTCGAGGGACAGGACCCGACGGCGATCGCCGCAATGATGCGCGGCGTGGTCGTCGCCGCCAACCAGAACCCGGTGCTGGCCGGCGTCTTCTCGACCTATGAAGCAGACACGCCACAGATCAAGCTCGAGATCGACCGCGACAAGGTCGGGGCGCTCGGCGTCGACCTGGCGCAGGTCTTCAGCGCCCTGCAGGCCACGCTCGGCGGCTACTACATCAACGACTTCAACCTGTTCGGCCGCACGTGGACGGTGCGCATCCAGGCCGACAAGCGCTACCGCGGCTCGATGGAGTCCATCTATGCCGTGCAGGTCCGCAACCGAAGCGGCCAGATGGTGCCGCTCTCCTCCCTCGCCAGGGCATCGCTCGATGTCGGCCCGCGCACGGTGGTTCGCTACAACAACTATCGCGCCATCTCGATCAACGGCGGCCCCGCACCCGGCCGCGGCGAGGGCGAGGCCATCGCCGCCATGGAGCAGATCTCGCGGCAGACCTTGTCATCCGGCTATGCGTTCGACTGGACCGGTCAGGCGCTGGAGCAGAAGCTGTCGGCCGGCCAGACCCCGATCGTGATCGGCTTCGCGTTTGTCTTCGCCTTCCTGTTCCTGGTGGCGCTTTATGAGAGCTGGAACGTCCCGATACCCGTTCTGCTCTCCGTCATCGTCGCCGTGTTCGGGGCGATCTTCGGCCTGTGGGCCATGCGTGAGAGCTTCGTCCTCTACGGCCAGATCGGCATCGTCGTGCTCATCGCTCTGGCCGCGAAGAACTCCATCCTGATGACGGAGTTCTCGCTCGTCCGGCGCGCCGAGGGGCAATCGATCGCGGAATCGGCGGTGACGGGCGCGCGGCAGCGCTTCCGCCCGGTCATGATGACCAGCTTCGCCTTCATCGTCGGCCTCATTCCACTGGTGCGCGCCACGGGTCCCGGCGCCGACAGCATGTATGCCGTCGGCCTGCCCGTCCTCGCCGGCATGATTGCTGCCTCGAGCATCGGCGTCTTTCTGATCCCGATGCTCTATGTCGTGTTCCAAGGCATCCGCGAGGGCCGATGGCGCCGCACCGCAGACGAGGGCGCGACCGCAGAGCAGTGATCGTATGCACGCGCGGCACTGAACGACACACGGCGCGCGCCGTGAGCGGGTGACAACCGCCGCGCGCCACGTGGGGTCCGCCAGCGCAGCCGTCAGAGCAGGAGCGCCAGTGCGAGGATGACGCCGACCAGAGCGGCGCTATTCATCTCCCCAGCCCCGAAACCAATGAGCGCGCCGCCGCAGACGAAGATCGTGGCGAGCGGCAGCACCAGGTGCGCTGCGAGCCACGCCGTCTTCCTCATATTGAGCGGCGCCGCCCAGACCTGCGCTCGGTTCAGCACGAAATCAACGAGGGCCTGGCCGGCCAGGACGAGCGCAACCGCAGCCGCCCAGCTGAATGCCGGGGGATGCGGCGCCGCATAGGCGTAGAGCGCCAGCGCGAGGACAGTCAGCGACAGCAACCTGGCGCCAGCGCTCTCCTCCGGGAGAGTGCTTATGGCTTTCCTGCTTTCCATGAGGCGCCTCCGCGGTGGCATTGGCTTCGGGAGAAGGGAACTCACGTGCTCGCTCCACCGCCGCGCGGTTTCGCTCGCACCCATCGCAACTGCATGGCGAAGATCACGGTGAGCGCGAGCCAAAAGACGAGCGAGAACCCGCCCAGCCAATAGGGTGGTGCATTGGAGCTCATCAGGTCATGAGCGATCCTGGCCGCGTTCAACAGCGAGATCGCGAGCAAGGCGACGAGCCACCCGCGCCCGAGCCTCAGCGCCTGCGCCTGCCAGACATCGCGGAACCTCAGCCGCTCGTCGGAGCGCGGAAGCCCGAGCGCCGGCCAGCACATCCACAAATTCAAGAGCATGCTGAACAGAATGAGGCCAGTGATCAGAGCGACGAGGCCGAGCAGAGTGTCGAACAGGCCCATGACCACCATGGTGTCGCGGAGTGCGGCATCGGCGGAGTGATCGGGCCGCATGGAAATCCACCACACGAGACCGACTATGGCGGCGATCCAGACGGCAGGAACGCCGATGACGAGCACCCATTGGAACCGCCGAAGCCGACCCCGCAACCCCTCGGCGGCGGCCGCATCCGGTACGATACGGCCTCGCCCGAACACGCCGAATGGGTAGAAAACCGTGCGTCCCAGGGCATCGGTCTTGAACAGCGGCTCGATGATGCCCTCCATGTACCGCGACATGAAACTGCCACTCATCATGCGTGCTCATCAAGCCCAAGTCGGTGACGGTACGACCCTCAGAAGATGAAGTCGCTCGCG
>JAGRKR010000304.1:0-1797 GCA_020442225.1 Hyphomicrobiaceae bacterium
CCCGTCTCGGGGTGCGTGCGCACGACCGGGTGCTCGGACTCGTAGGTCTCGATCTTGGCGGCGACGGCGTCCTTCATGCCGGCAAGGCTCTTCATGCGCTCGGCGCGCTTGCCGCCGTAGCCCTTCTCGGAGCTGTAGATCGCCGTGAGCCCGTCGAGCATCTTCTTCATGCCCGGAGACAGGCACTCGTAGGCGAGCTGCATATTCGCGAACATGGTGTCGCCGCCGGCATCGGGAACATCGACGGCATAGAGCAGCGTGCCCATGTCGGGGGCCGGTTTGTAGGCGGTGTCGGAGTGCCAGGAGCCGCCGAAGTTCACGGTGTCCGTCGCGCTCTTGGCGAGCACGCTCACCTCCTCCGCCTCCTCGTGGCCCTTGAGGAAGGGATAGATCGCCGGCTTGCCGAAGATGCGCGCCACCTCGACCTGCTTCTTCGGCGGCAGCGTCTGCCCGCGGAAGACGATCACCTTGTTCTCGAGAAAGGCACGGTGGATCTCGTCGCGCTGCTGGTTGGTGAGCGTCTGCGAGAAATCGACGTTGGCGATCTCGGCGCCGATGGTGCCGGTGATGGGCTTGATCTCGATGGTCTTGAAGGCCGACATGTTTCCTCCGGGCTGGTGGGCGCGTGTTGTGAAGCGCGCTTCGTGCGGCGCGCAGATGGACGCAGCGGCCGCCTGCTCGGCGGCGCAGAGATTGCCAGGAGTGTGGCGGAGGATTATGTTGCCATCAATCGAATAAGTTTTGAGCACAAATTCACAAATGATCAACTTGCAAAGCCTCAAGGCCCTCGTCGAGGTCGAGCGTGTCAGCTCGTTCTCGCTGGCGGCCGAACGGCTCGGCCTGACGCTCTCCGCCATCAGCGTCCAGATGAAGACCCTCGAGCGGGCGCTCGGACTGCCGCTGTTCGACCGCACCTCGCGGCCGCCCGCCATGACGCCCGAGGCGCGCCGCGTCGCCGCCCATGCCCGCACCATCCTGGCCGAGCTCGAGGCCATGCAGGCGCTCGGCGCGGGCGCGGACCGGCTCACGGGGAGCTATCGCATCGGCTTCATCCCGACCGCCGTCGTGCGGCTGATGCCGCAGTTCCTCACCGCCGCCGCCACAGAGCATCCGGGCGCCGCCTTCGAGGTCGAGAGCGGGCTCACCACCGACCTGTTGCCCCGCATTCGCCGCGGCGAGCTCGATGCGGCCCTCGTCACGGAGCCGGCCAGCGAGGAGCCGGGGCTCCACTTCACCCCGCTCTACACCGAGCGCTTCGCGCTTGCCGTGCCGGCGCGCGCGCGCCGCTGGAACCTCGCTCGCTGCGCCGGAGAGCTCGTGCAGATCCAGCTCGTGCGCCCCGCCTCCGCCATCGACGCGCTCGTGACCCGGCGCTTCACGGAGCTCGGCATCCGCTGCGCCACGACACAACGCCTGAGCTCCGTCGAAGCCGCGATGGAATGCATCAATGCCGGGATCGCCTTCGCCGTGCTGCCGGAGCCCGACGCCCGCCGCTATGCGCGCGATGCCGTCGTGCGGCCGGTGGCGGAGTTCCCCTTCTCGCGGCGGCTCGGGCTGCTGATCCGCGCCGACGGCCCCATGCAGAGCCGCATCGAGGCGCTGGCGGCCCTCTTTCCGGCCGAGGCGGCAACCTCGCTGCCGGCCCATAAGCGCTGACGGGCGGCCTCCCGACGATGCGGCCGCCAACGGCCTCGCGCATCCTGGCGCCAGCGGTCCGCGGCCTCAGCCAGCGAGGGCCAGGTGCTCGGCATCGCCGACCGCCCAGGGGCCGTCCGGATCTCTCGGCCCGCTCAGGTC
>JAGRKR010000304.1:1855-3515 GCA_020442225.1 Hyphomicrobiaceae bacterium
GCCTCGCCGCCGGCATCGAAGGCCTCGGCGGCTCCGTAGGTCACCATAAGGCGGAGCGCATTGGCGACCTGCGCGCGGTCGAGGCCGCAGACGCCCTCGATGGCGGAAAAGTCGAGGATGCCGACCTCGGGCCGGCGCATGTAGCGCATGAACAGCGTAGCGAGCTTCAGGATGTCGCGATCGGCCCAGCAGCTCCGGCTCAATTCCTCGAGCCAGACCTCGCCGGCCACGGGAATATCGCGGCGCTCGATGCCGGCGATTGAGGCAAAGCGGACGTAGCGCTTCTCGTGCATGGTGCGAGGTCTCGATCAGGTCCTGCAGAGTCGTATAGCGCGCCACCCCTGAAAGCCCTGTTAATGTCCGTAAACGTCTTGTGAGCCGCACCGCATTTCCGCACGCCCCGCGAACTCTGCTAGTCTCCGCCGCATGCAACGCAAGACCGCCAAGCCACAGAAAGCCGCCGCCCGCGACCTGTCGCGCGCCGAGCTCGTCGTGCGCCGCGCCTCGCTCGCCGATGTCGAGGGCATCGCCGCGCTCAGCCGGCGCATCTATCCGCACAACGCGCTGGCGCCGCAGATGATCCGCGGCCAGCTCAACAACTTTCCGGATGGCCAGTTCGTGGCCGAGCGCGCCGGCGCGATCGTCGGCTACTGCGCCACGTTCCGTATCGACGGCGCCCAGGCGCTCAATCAGCACACGTGGCACGAGATCACCGGCAACGGCTTCGCCGCCCGCCACGACCCCCGGGGCGATTGGCTCTACGGCATGGACGTCTCGGTCGATCCGGCGCACCGGCGCCTGCGGATCGGCCAACGTCTCTACAATGCGCGCAAGGCGCTGGCGCGCGAGCTCGGGCTGCGCGGCATCGTCTTCGGCGGCCGGCTGCCGGGCCTCGCCCGCCGCATCCGGGAGGTCGGCAGCGCCGACGCCTACGTCGCGGCCGTCCGCGAGCGCAAGCTGCGCGATCCCGTCGTCAATTTCCAGATCGCCCAGGGCTTCGAGCCCGTCGGCCTGCTCGAGGGCTACGATCCGAACGACGATGCCTCGCTCGGCTATGCCACCCTCATGGTCTGGCGCAATCCCGAGTTCCAGGAGGCGATCGATCCCTCGCCGACCGCCTTGCCGACGGTCGACACGGTCCGCGTCGCCACAGTGCAGTACCAGATGCGCGGCATCGCCGACCGTGAGGAGTTCCGCCGGCAGGTCGCCTACTTCGTCGACGTGGCCGCCGACTACAAGGCCGACTTCGTGGTGCTGCCCGAGCTGTTCACGCTGCAGCTTCTCTCTCTCGAGGAAACGGCCATGCCGCCGCTCGAGGGCATCCAGCGCATCACCACCTACACCGACTGGTTCGTCGGCTTCATGCGCGAGCTCGCCATCTCGCACAACATCAACATCATCGGCGGCACGCATCCGACCCGCATGGACAACGGCGAAACCCGCAATATCGCCTACGTGTTCCTGCGCGACGGCTCGGTGCACAGCCAGGACAAGATCCACCCGACGCCGAGCGAGTCCTATTGGTGGAACATCAAGGGCGGCGACGACGTCACGGTCATCGACACCGACTGCGGACCGATCGGCGTGCTCGTCTGCTACGACGCGGAGTTTCCGGAGCTCGCCCGCCACATCGCCGACCAGGGCGCGCTGCTGCTGTTCG
>JAGRKR010000305.1 GCA_020442225.1 Hyphomicrobiaceae bacterium
CGATTTCATCGTCTACGCCATGGCTGCTGCGGATCAGGCGTTGGCCGATTCCGGCTGGACGCCGCGCACGGAAGCCGAGCGCACCAGCACCGGCGTTCTGATCGGCTCCGGCATCGGCGGATTGTCCGGCATCGCCGACACGTCGATCCTGCTCAAAGAGAAGGGGCCACGGCGTGTGAGCCCGTTCTTCATCCCCGGTCGGCTCATCAACCTCGCCTCGGGCTACGTCTCGATCAAGCACGGCCTCAAGGGGCCCAACCATGCGGTTGTGACGGCCTGTTCGACGGGTGCGCACGCGATTGGCGACGCCGCGCGGCTGGTGGCGCTGGGCGACGCCGACGTCATGGTGGCCGGTGGCACGGAATCTCCCATCTGCCGCATCGCTCTCGCCGGCTTCGCGGCCTGCCGGGCGCTGTCGACCGGCTTCAACGATCAGCCCACGAAGGCCTCGCGGCCCTACGATCGCGACCGTGATGGCTTCGTCATGGGAGAAGGCGCAGGCATCGTCGTGCTCGAGGACTACGAGCACGCCAAGGCACGCGGCGCGCATATCTACGCCGAGATCATCGGCTACGGCATGTCGGGCGACGCCTTCCACATCACGGCGCCGGCCGAGACGGGCGACGGTGCCTACCGCTGCATGCAGGCGGCGCTGAAGCGGGCGGGCATCCAGGCGAGCGATATCGATTACGTCAACGCCCACGGCACGTCGACGCCGATGGGCGACGAGATCGAGCTCGGCGCCGTGGAGCGGTTGTTCGGCAACGCCGCCGGCAAGCTTGCCATGTCGTCGACGAAGTCCGCCATCGGACATCTTCTCGGCGCGGCCGGAGCGGTCGAGGCGATCTTCTCGGTTCTGGCCATGCGCGACAACATCGCGCCGCCCACGCTGAACCTGGACAATCCGTCCGTCGATACGGCGATTGATCTCGTGCCGAAGCAGGCCAAGACGCGCGAGATCAATACGGTCTTGTCCAATTCGTTCGGCTTCGGCGGCACGAACGCGTCGTTGATCATGCGCGCGGTCAACTGAGCGACACCCGACAACGGTCGCAGAATCCACGAGCCAAAGCCGGCACGGCGACGGTGTGCCGGCGGGTGCCGCGTGGCGCTGCGACATCCTGGTCGGACACCCGGCTCATCCCCAGCTTTTGCCATATTTCCCCTTAGAGTTCGGTGCTCGGAGGTGGAAAAGGGTATCGAGTCACGTGATCAACCACCGCACGCGCGACAGAGAGCCTTACTGGGAGCCGGGCATGAGCCAACGGATGCATGATGGTGGGCCGCATCGACAAGCCGCACTGGGCGCCATGCCGCGCAGCCCCTCCGAGGCCCTCGAGCCGGCGCGGGCGCCGGAGCCGCCACGCGGACGCAGGGTTCGCTCGGAATCGACGTGGCTCGGACCCGTCGTCCGCCGTCTCAGCGCGATCTTCACGCTGCTGCTGCTGGCCATGGTCGCTGCCGGCGGCGGCGCCGCCTTCATGAAGCACGTGTTCGACCAGCCGGGACCGCTGGCGCAGTCGGCGATCTTCGTCGTCCCGCGCGGTGAGGGCGTCAACGAGATCGCCTCGCGCCTCGAGAAGGAGGGCGTGATCAGCGACCGCCGCCTGTTCGTGGCGAGCCACCTGTACTTCCGAATCGCAAACCGCAAGCGGCAGGTGCAACTCAAAGCGGGCGAGTACGAGATCCGTCCCCACGCCAGCATGCGCCAGGTTCTCGACGTCCTCGTCGAAGGGCGCACGGTGCAGAACAAGATCACCATTCCCGAAGGGCTGACGAGTCAGCAGATCGTGCAGCGCCTGCGCGCCATGACCGGTCTCACGGGCACCATCGACGAGATCCCGCCCGAAGGCACGCTCCTGCCCGACACCTACAAGTTCGCGCGCGGCATGACCCGCAAGGATGTGATCGCGCGCATGACGGCGGAGCACAGGAAGTTCGTCGCCAGGGCCTGGGCCGAGCGCAAGCCGGACCTGCCGCTGAAGTCGCTCGAGGAGGCGCTGATCCTCGCCTCGATCGTGGAGAAGGAGACGGGCCGCTCGGACGAGCGCGAGCGCGTTGCGGCGGTCTTCATCAATCGCCTGCGCAAGGGCATGCGGCTCGAATCGGACCCGACCATCATCTATGGCATCGTCGGCGGCAAGGGCTCGCTCGGACACCCCATCCTGAAGAGCCAGAAAGAGCAGCGCACGCCCTACAACACGTATTACATCCCGGGCCTGCCACCGACCCCGATTTGCAATCCGGGTCGGGCCGCGATCCTGGCAACGCTCAACCCTGCCACGACGAAGGAGCTGTTCTTCGTCGCTGACGGGTCGGGCGGGCATGCGTTCTCGGAGACGCTGGCGCAGCACAACGCCAATGTCGTGCGCTGGCGCAAGTTCGTGCGTGAGACGCGCGCCCGCGAGGCCGCGGCCAAGGAAGCCGCAGCGAAGCAGGCAGCGGCCAGGCCGCCAGCTCCGCAGCCCGCGCCAATCGCGGTGCCGACACCGCCCGCTCCCGTATCGCCGCCAGCGGCGCAACTCGCGCCACCTGCGCCCGCGCCATCGCCGCCCGCGAAAGCGGCCGTTCCCGTCGCAGCGCCGCCCGCTCGTCAGGCCGGTGGCCCGGAGACGATGGAAGTACCCTTGCCCGTCCGCAAGCCGCGCATCAGCCGCAACTAGGGATCGTGCGGCCGCAGAAGCGCTGGGTAAAGCAAGCGACGGGTGCCGAGGCTTCCTTCTGCCGCACAGGCGTCCTATGGTGTGGCGAACGAATCTCAGGGTCTGACGCGCCAGCCATGACCGTCGCCAGCATGACAGGATTTGCACGCTCCGACGGGTCCACCGGCGGGCTGACGTGGCATTGGGAGGTCAAGAGCGTCAACGGCCGCGGCCTCGACGTGCGGCTTCGCCTCCCCCCCGGCTTCGAAGACCTCGAGCCGAAGATCCGGGAGCTGTGTGCCGGCAAGCTGACCCGCGGCAGCATCGCAGTTCTCCTCAACGTCAAGCGCGAGGCCGGCGTTACCAGCATCAGGCTGAACGAGGAGGTGCTCGGGCAGGTGCTCGATGCCGCCGAGCGGCTGAGGGCACGCGCGCCGGGCGCGAGCTATAGCGTCGAAGGCCTGATCCAGATCCGCGGCGTCCTCGACTACGCCGAGGCCGAGGAAACCGACGGTGAGCGACAGCAGCGCAATCAAGCCATCCTTGCCGGCTTCGCCGCAGCACTCGACGGCGTCGTCGAGATGCGCCGCCAGGAAGGCGCGCGTCTCGTCGGCCTCATCCGGGACCACGTCGCACGCATCGTCCACCTCGTCGAGACCGTGGAGGCGTCGCCGCTGCGCCAGCCCGAAGTCATCCGCGAGCGTCTTCGCGCGCTCGTCGCCCGCCTGACGGACGCCACGCCCGCGCTGGACCCGGATCGGCTCTATCAGGAAGCCATGCTGCTGGCCGACAAGGCCGACATCGAGGAAGAGGTGCAACGCCTGCGGGCGCATTGCGAGGCCGCAACGGAGCTGCTGGCTGCCCGGGAGCCCGTCGGGCGACGGCTCGATTTCCTTGCCCAGGAGTTCAACCGGGAAGCCAACACGCTCTGCTCGAAGTCGACCTCCGCCGAGGTGACCCGAGTCGGCCTCGAGCTCAAGTCCGTCATCGATCAACTCCGCGAGCAGGTGCAGAACGTTGAGTGAGCCGATCGACATTGCGCGCCGTGGCCTGCTGTTCGTGCTGTCCTCGCCGTCCGGAGCGGGCAAGACCACGCTCTCGAAGGCGTTGCTGGCTGCGGAGCCCGACTTGAGCATGTCGTTGTCCGCGACGACGCGCGCGCCGCGGCCCGGCGAGGTGGACGGCGTAGACTATGATTTTCTCGACATGGAACGCTTCGAGGCGATGCGCGCGGCGGGCAAGTTCCTGGAGTGGGCGCGCGTCTTCAACAATTGCTACGGCACCCCCAAGGCCCCGGTTCTCGCCGCCCTGCAAAAGGGCGCGGACATCCTCTTCGACATCGACTGGCAGGGCGCCCAGCAGTTGCGCGGCCAGCTTGCCGCCGACACGGTGACGGTTTTCATCCTGCCGCCCAGCGCCGCCACGCTGCGCGCGCGCCTCAGCCAACGCGCCCAGGACAGCGCCGAGGTGGTGGCCGAACGCATGAGCGCGGCTGCGGCCGAGATCAGCCACTGGGCGGAGTACGACTACGTCATCGTCAACTCGGACATTCAGGACAGCCTGATGCGCCTGCGCGCCATTCTCGCGGCCGAGCGGGCCAAGCGAAACCGCCTGACCGGTCTGAGCGCCTTCGTGCGGGGCCTGCAGAGCGAGCTCTGATCTCTTTCTCCCTGGACGGACGAGAAAATGACGCCCGCCTCAGCGGGGCGTGCAGCCGAGCCGTGTCGCCTCGTGGGTGAGCCGCACGAAATCGGCGACAGACAGGGCTTCGGCCCTGGCCTGGGGATCGATGCCGGCGGCAGCGAGCAGGGGCTCAACGTCGGGCGTCAGTGTCTTGAGGCTCGAGCGCAGCATCTTGCGGCGCT
>JAGRKR010000306.1:0-8818 GCA_020442225.1 Hyphomicrobiaceae bacterium
TCGCAACGAGCACAAGCCGGGCAATATGGCGGTGCTGGTCAGCGCGCCGACGACAGGCCTGCGGACGTTCGAGGACATCCAGGAGGAGAGCGCCAGGCGGTTCGGGTAGGCCGACGCCCGACGGCGGAGCGCACGTTGGCAGCCACGCTTCACGATTTGTGGCGTGTGTGCAACAATCGGCGAACGCTCCACGGCTAAGCACGCGTGGTCGCCGGGGAGCACTTGCGTTCACAGGTCAACTGCCTGATCAACCGGCGGATGTCGAGAACCGTCTGCCGCGTCGAGGGGAAGCATGCGTGATGCCATAGCCGGCCCGGGCAGCCCCGAGGATCGTTTCGCGTTCGGTCGCAACTGGGCCTCCTATTCCAAGCTCATCGGCGAGCCGCAGATCGCCGAGGCAGTCGCGGCGTTGCAGCGGCTGCTTCGCGCCGAGGAGCTTGCAGGCCGTTCGTTCCTCGATATCGGCAGCGGCTCTGGTCTGCACTCCGTCGCGGCGGCGCGACTGGGCGTCTCGCGCATCCTGGCCGTCGATGTCGATCCCGACAGCACGGCCACGACCAGGACGACGCTCGAGCAGCATGGCGGCAGCACGCCGTGGACCGCCGTCAATCGCAGCATTTTCGACCTTCGCCCCGCAGAGGTCGGCACCTTCGACGCCGTCTACTCCTGGGGAGTGCTCCATCACACCGGCGACATGATGCGCGCCATCGACATGGCGGCCGCGCTGGTGGCGCCGGGCGGACTGTTCGCCTTCGCACTCTACCGGCGCACCCGCCTCGACTGGTTCTGGACGCGCGAGAAGCGCTGGTACATCAAGGCATCTCCATCCGGCCAGCGCGCGGCCCAACGCGTCTACACCGGCGCCTATCGCCTCGCCTGCGCGCTCACCGGGCGCAGGGCGCAGATGGAGCGCGGCATGGACTACACGCACGACCTGCACGACTGGCTCGGCGGCTATCCCTACGAGAGCATTCTGGCGAGCGAGGTCGAGAGCCACATGACGGGGCTCGGGTTTGCCAAGGTGCGGGAGCTGGCGCGTCCGCTCGAGCTCGGCCTGTTCGGCTCGGGTTGCGATGAATACGTCTATCGCCGGACAGCCCCATGATGTCGCCGGCACAGTCTGGACCGCAGCGCTCCGAGCTGGGACAGGCTCCATGGACCGGCACCGCCAAGGCGAGCCCGGAGCGCGCCACCGCCGCGCCGCTGCCGGCCGGCGGGACGGAGCGCCGCTTGCTGCTGGTGGCCCCGACCGACTACGACTCCTCGGTCGCCAAGGGCGTTTCCTCGCTTCTTCATGACTTCGACGAGCAGGGCTACTTCGCAAAGGTCGTAATGGTCTTTCCCTACACCTCGGCCGACCGCGTCGTGACGCTGTCCGACCGGCTCGTCATCCACGAGTTCGGGCTCGGCGGCGCCCCGGCCGGCGATCGCCCGGCGCTGCTGCGCAAGGTCGTCCGCAAGCTGGCAGGCCCGGCGCATGTGATCCGCGTCGCCCGCGCCATCGCCGAGCTTGCCCAAGCGGAGAAGGTGACGCTGATCCGCGCCACCGACCCGTGTCTCTCGGGGCTCGTGGCGATGCTGGCCGCGCGGCGCGCGCGAAAACCCTTCTGCGTGTCGATCCATGCCGATTTCGACAAGCGCCACGAGCTGGATCCGGTCAACGGTGCGCCGCGCCTCTTCGGCTCGCGCCGCCTCGCCACCTTCGTCGACGGCCTGGTCTTGCGCCGCGCCGACATGATCCTGCCGATCCGGGACAGCCTCATCGCCTATGCCGAGCGCCGCGGCGCCGCGCGCGAGCGAATGCAGGTCATCCCGCACGGCGCCGATCTCTCGGAGTTCGTCAAGCCCGCACCGCCGGAGGCGCTGTCCGCGCTCGACCTGCCGGCAGGCCGCCGGATCGTCAGCTTCATCGGCCGCCTGTCACCGGAGAACTACATCGCCGACGTGCTGGCCGTCGGGCGCCGGCTCGCACGCACGCGCAACGATGCCGTGCTGGTCATCGCCGGCGGCGGCGGCGAGCAGCACGCCATCGAGGCGGTGCTTGCTGCCGATGCGCCGCTCGCAAGCACCGTACGTTTCGTCGGCTTTCAGCCCCGTGGCGTCGTCGCCGCATTGCGTCAGGCATCCTCGGTGGCGCTTTGCCCGATGGGCGGCTTCAGCCTGATCGAGGCCTGCGCCGCGGGGGCTCCTGCGGTGGCCTATGACGCGGAATGGCATCGCGAGTTGGTGATCGACGGAGAGACCGGCTATCTCGTCCGCGAGCGCGACGTCGATGGCCTGGCCCATGCCGTCGAACAGCTCCTCGATACTCCGGAGGCGGCAAAGCGCATGGGGACCCGGGCCCGCGAGCTGGCGATCTCTCGTCATAGCCTCGCGACATCCGTCGCACGCAAGCGACAGGTCTACGACATGCTGATCGACAAGCGAGGCGGCGTCTGAGCCATGGTCGGACTTGACAATATCGATCCACAACGGCGGCACTGGTACTCCGAGGAGCATTTCGCGCGCCAGCTCGGCAATCCGGCGGCCCGTGCCGTCGTCGAAGGGCGCTGGCGCCTGCTCGAAGCGGAAGTCAAACGCTGGCTCGAGCGCGACCGTCCGGCGCAGGCGTCCTCCAGCGCCCCGTTGCGCATCCTCGATGCGGGCTGCGGCGATGGCATCAACCTGCTCGCCCTCTCGCGCATCTTCGCGGACCTGCGCCGGCCAATTCGCCTGCAGGGCATCGACTACAACGATCTGCGTATCGAGCGCGCCAAAGCGCTCGGCCTCGACTGCGAGCTCGGCGTGGGCTCTCTCGCCGACACGGGCCTCGCCGCCGCGTCCGTCGACATGATCCTGCTCAATCACGTGCTCGAGCACATCCCCGACAAGCAGGTCGTGCTCGGCGAGCTCAGGCGCATCCTGCGACCGGGCGGACTGTTCGTCGTCGGCGTGCCCAACGAGGGCTGCACGCTCGCCAAGCTGCGCAATCGCGTCCTGCAGCGCTCCATTCTGCGCACGACGGATCACGTACATTTCTTCACCAGCACCGAGCTCCGCCGCAGCCTCGAGGCCGCCGGCTTCAAAGTCGACCGGATCGCCGTCGAAGGCTTCTTCGTCCCGCATTTGCGCATCGCCTCCCTGGCTGGACGCACGGCCGCCGGCCGCTCCATGATGGCGTTCCTCGGCAGCAAGTTGCCGAGTCAGGCCGCCGGCCTCATCGCCATCGCCCGGGCGGGCGACGCCACGGCCGGATGAGGCCGAGATGTGCGGGATCGCCGGCATTGTCTGCACGAGCGAGGCGCCGGCGCCGACCCATGGCGACATCGAGCGCATGACGGCGAGCCTGGTGCACCGGGGACCGGACGGCTCCGGCACGTGGCTCGGCAGGGGCGTCGCACTCGGCCAGCGCCGGTTGAGCATCATCGATCTCAGCGAGAACGGCCGCCAGCCGATGGCCAGCGCCGACGGCCGACTGCAACTCGTGTGCAACGGCGAGATCTACAATTACCAGTCGCTGCGCCAGGAGCTGAGCGCGGCCGGACAGGTCTTCCAGAGCCATACCGACGTCGAGGTCATCCTGCCGCTCTACGCGCGCCATGGTGACGACGTCGCCCGCCACCTCGTCGGCATGTTCGCGATCGGCCTGTGGGACGAGCCGCGCCGCCGCCTGCTGCTTGTCCGCGACCGCATTGGCGAGAAGCCCCTCTACTACGCCGAGAAGGGCGGCCGGCTGGCCTTCGCCTCAGAGATCAAGGCGCTGCTCACGCTGCCCTGGATCGACAGGGAAATCGACGAGGAGGCCGTGTGCCACCTCTTCGCCTACCAGAGCCTGCCGGCGCCCTACACGATCTATCGCGGCATTCGCCAGCTCGCGCCGGGCGAGATGCTGACGTGGGAGAACGGCGCAACGCGGCGCGCGCGCTACTGGAACCTCGATTTCTCGCGCCCCGGACCGAAATGGACCGAGAGATCCGCGCTCGAGACCTATGGCCGCGTCATGCGCGATGCCGTCAAGGGGCAGCTCGTGGCCGACGTTCCCGTAGGCGTCATGCTGTCGGGGGGCATCGACTCGACGACGATCGCCCGCTTCGCCAAGGAGCAGGATGCGTCGGTGCGCACGTTCTGCATCGGCAGCCCCGCAGACGCAGGTGAGGACGAGGAGCACAGGCGCGCCGCCATCGCCGCCGAGGTGCTCCAGACGGCGCATCGCAACGTCGCGCTCGCCCCTCTGACGCCGCAGGATCTCGTGCGCGTGCTCTCTCACTACGATCAGCCCTGCTGGAGTTTCGTGGCCCTCTACGCCGACGCGCTCGCCCGCGAGATGCGGCGCGAGGTCAAGGTCGTGCTGACCGGCAACGGCGCCGATGAAGTCTTCGCCGGCTACAGCGGCTATGCGCGCCTCGGCCCGCTGGATATGGCGCGCCGTGTGGCGCGGCCGTTCGCGGGCCTGGTGCCGGGAGTCGTCGGCGCCGGCGGGCATCGCATCGCGCAACTCCTGACCTCGGCGCGGGACGGCGTGGCCGAATGGCGGAGCGAGCTGCTTTCGGCCTCCGCTCGACAGTTGATGCGCCAGGTCGCCTCGGACGCCTATCTCGCGCGATGGGCCGGAGCCGAGCCTGGCCGGGTGGCGGCCGAGGCCATACGGCAGAGCAAGGCGCAATCGCTGCTCCAGGCCGCGACCTGCGCCGATCTCATGGTCTCGCATCAGCACGGGCACGCCGTCATCGCCGACATGTCCGGCATGGCGCACGGCCTCGAGTTGCGCTCGCCGTTTCTCGATCACCGCGTCGTCGAGTTCGCCGCCTCGCTGCAACCGCTGCAACTCGTCGGCCGCAGGGGGCGCGCCGCAGACACGAAATGGGTCGCCAAACAGCATCTGCGCGAGATCATGCCGGAGGATCTGGTCGGCGCCAGGAAGATCGGCTTCGGATACGGCATCCCCATGGACCGGCTGCTGCGCACGCACTGGCGACCGGGCATCGAATGGCTGCTGAAGGAAGGACGCTACCTCGACCTCGGCATCTTCTCCGGCGAGGGCGCCCGCCGCGCGCTCGAGACCTCCTATGCGGCGACCTCGTTGCTGGTCAGCTTCGCGGTGTTCGCGGAGGTCCATCTCTTCGGCACGCCCCCTGCTGAGCTCGGGGAGCGTCTGGCACGCGCCTGCGCGCCATGAGCCGGGAACGCACCATGCACGCGCAGGTACCACCCTCATGACGTCGCTCGGCGGCATGTTTTCGAGCTGGCTCGGCGTCGTCGGCTATCAGGCGGCCGGTTTTCTGGCGACGGCCCTGACGGCCATCGTCGCCGTCGGCGTCGTGCCGCCGCACGTCTTCGGCGACTACTGGATCCTGCTATCGATCGTGCAGATCGTCTCAGGCTTCTGTCTGTCCTGGGTCGCGCAGTCCCTGCTGCCCTTTGCGCGCGCCGAGATCAACGCGGGCGGCAGCGGCCTCGTCTCGCTTTCCACGGCCGTGGCGCTGCAAGCCGCCATCCTCGGACCCATCCTGCTCGTCGGCTGGCTGGCGCACCCCCTGCTCTCCCACGTCGTCGACATCACACCGGCAGTGTTCACGGCGCTCGCCCTCGCGGTGCTCCTCAATGCCATCTTCGAGACGACGAGCTATGGCCTGCAGGCCCGCGAGCGCTTCCAGGGCCTCGGGCGTGGCGCCGCCCTGAGCAAGCTCGGCCCGCTCGCCGCCGTCCTCGCGATCGGGGCCGGCGTAACAGCCAGCCCGCTCGTGCTGCTGCTGGGGTTCGCCGGCGGGATTGGCGCCGGCTTCCTGGCGATCGTCGGCGCCCTGCCCGCGCGCCACCCGCATCCCTCGGCGCCGACGCTGGCGCGCGCCAGGGAGATCGGGGCCTATGGCTGGCGACTGCCGCTGGCGATCGGCGTCGGCCTCGCCGCCGCCTGGATGCACGTCTGGTTCGTTCGCGTCTACGTCGGCGCCGATGCGGCAGGCACGTATAGCTGGGCCGCCTCCATTCACGCACTGGTGGGCGCCGTGCTCATGCCGCTCTCCGCGGTGATCGCGCCCCACATGATGGATCTCGTCTTCACGGAGCAGCACGAGGCCTCGCGCCAGCGCGTCCGCATCTTTCTCGCAGCCACCGCCCTCACCGTAATCGCCGCCCCAACGGGGCTGGCACTCGTCCGCCTGCTCGCCGGCGCGCTGCCGGAACGCTATGCCGATGCCGGCCCAATCCTGGTTCTGCTGCTGACGGCGGTGCCCGCCCAGTTGATCAGCTATCTGGCGAGCCCGCTGCTGCGCGCGAGCTCGTCGATGATCGGCCGCGTCGTTGCCGTGAACGTGCTGATGGCCGTCCTGAGCGTACCGCTCAATCTCGTCCTCACGCCATGGCTCGGCGGCATCGGCGCGGCGCTTTCCCTGAGCCTGTCGACGTGGGCCGGAGCGCTGCTCATCACCGCCCTCTCCGATGACATGATCGGAGCAGCGCGTGATGCGACCCGGCGCAAGCTCGCGCAACTGGCCTTAGGCGGAGCGATCTCGCTTGCCACGGGCCTCCTCGCCATCCGCCTCGGGGCCGGCGCGGCGCTCGCCTGCGGCGTGCTGCTTTCCTTCGCGCTGCTGCTCACCGCGCGCTGGCTCGGGCTCCTTTCCCCGCTCGCCAAGCTCAGGTTGCACCTGGGTTTTCTGCCGCATGCTCCGCGGCTGGTATTGACCCGCTTTCTCGACTGGTGCGATGTAGGCGCGGAGAATCGGCGCTGCCACGGGGCGGGTTGAAGCGATGGTACGATCCCTCCTGAAGGGCATGGGTTATCCTGCTGGCGCCGGCGTGTCCGTATGGCTCGTCAACGTGTTGTTCCAGCGCCTGGCGAGAATCGATGCGGACTGCCGCTACAGCAAGCACTTCTCCACGCGCGTGCTGCATCCGGCGGGGCTGGTCGTGGAGAACGACTGCGTCAAGGTGCGCACGAGCCTGGCGGTCAGCGGCGGATGCTATATCAACTGCGCCGATGGACTGTGGATCGGTCAGGGCACGATCTGGGCCCCGAACGTGGCCATCGTCTCACAGACGCACGACATCAACGACTTCGACAAGGCGCCGCCGACCAAGGGCATCCGTATCGGCCGTGACTGCTGGATCGGCTTCGGTGCGGTACTGCTGCCGGGCATCACGCTGGGCGACCGCACCATCGTCGGCGCCAATGCCGTCGTGCGCCGCTCGTTTCCGGAGGGAGGCGTCGTGATCGCCGGCATGCCGGCCGACATCGTTCGCCGCATCTGAGGCATTGACGGATGGATCTCGCGCTGCTGCCGCTCTTGAGATGCCCGGTCGGTGGAGGCCCCCTCGAGCTGCGCGTCATTACGCCGAGCGGCGAGGGCGTCGAGACGGGCGTGCTCTATTCGCGCAGGACGCGGCACTGGTACCCGATCATCAATCACGTGCCGGTCATGCTGACGTTCCGCACCGCGCTGGTGGAGGCCTTCGCGCGCGACCACGCCGGCGTGCTGGCCGAGATCGGCGATTGCCGCGCACCGGATCAGTCGCCGATGCCCGGCGAGCGCTCGGTGCAGGCCACCTTCACCGAGGAATGGTCCGCCCTCGGCGACGACGACCACACCTTCGTCTACACCGACGACCAGCTCGAGGCGCTGCACCGTGACGTCTGGCTGCGCATGACCGATGACGAGCGCGCAGCGGTCACGTCCGTGCTCAATGTCGGCATCGGCTTCGGCAAGGAGACGCGCGTTCTCGCCGACCTGTTCGCAAACGCGATGACCGTCGGCGTCGATCTCAATCTGGCGCTCGTCTCGGCCGGCAAGCTGCTCGCCGGCATCCCGCGCACGCACGCCGTCGTGGCGTCGCTCTTCCGCCTGCCGTTCGAGGCCAGCGCGTTCGACCACGTCCACAGCCAGGGCGTGATCCACCACACGTATTCGACCAAGGCCGCCTTCGATGCCATCGCGCCGCTGGTGAAGCCGCGGGGCAGCCTGTTCATCTGGGTCTACGGGGCCGAGGACGCCCATGTCGTGCCGGGCCTGCGCGGCTGGATGGTCTGGCTCTACTGGGTGATCACGCACCGCATCTTCCGACCGGTGCTCAGCCGCAGCCCGGCGGCGGTCCGGCGCGTCGCCATGTATGCCATCGCCGGCGTTCTGCACCCCTTCCTCAAGCTCAGGAACCCCCGCGGTAAGGACTGGCGCTTCGTCAACACGCTGCACGGTCTCTACGACTCCATGACCCCGCGCTATGCGCATCAGCACGGCTTCAACGAGGTCGTCGAGTGGTTCGAGGATGCCGGCTTCGAGCCGCGCCTGCAATCGCCCGCCACCTATCGCAAGCTGATGGGCAGCCGGCTGCTCGGCGTCGGTGTCAATGGCCGGCGGAAGGCCTAGGCCATGTGCGGCATCGGTGGCCTTCTGGATCTCGCCCCCATCGATGGCCTCGCAGCCAAGCTGAACGCGCTATCCAGTCTGCAGAGCCACCGCGGCCCCGACGATCTCGGCTTCCTGACCTGGCGCGATGGTGAGGCCGCGCACGTCGGCCGCGACGCCGCACGCATGGCGCCCGGTCGCCTCGCACTGGTCCACCGGCGCCTCTCCATCCTCGACCTGTCCCCGCTCGGCGCACAGCCCATGTTGAGCGCCTCCGGCAGGCAGGCCATCGTCTTCAACGGCGAGATCTACAATTACCGAGAGCTCAAGGCCGAGCTGGAAGCCGTCGGCCATCGCTTCGTCTCGACCAGCGACACGGAGGTGCTGCTCGCGATCCTCGGGCGGGACGGCATCGCCGGTCTCAAGCGGCTGGTCGGCATGTACGCCTTCGCCTACGCGGACTTCGACAGCCGCACTCTGGTGCTGGCGCGCGACCC
>JAGRKR010000306.1:8895-9198 GCA_020442225.1 Hyphomicrobiaceae bacterium
GCTCGCCGACCGGGCCGCGCTCTTCAGCTTCCTGCGCCATGGCGTCACGAACGCGGCGGGCGTCACGGTCTTCGCCGACGTGCGCGAAGTCGAGCCCGGCTCCGTGCTCGAGGTACCGCTCGATGCACCGGGCGCGCCGCGGACACGGCCTCACGCCCAACCCACGCTGACAGGACCGGCGCGGAAAATCTCGGCCGGCGAGGCGGCGGACGAGCTGCGCGCCATCCTCGTGCGCAACGTCGAGCTGCACCTGCGCGCCGACGTGCCATGCGCCGCCGCGCTCTCGGGCGGCGTCGACTCGAG
>JAGRKR010000307.1 GCA_020442225.1 Hyphomicrobiaceae bacterium
TGGTCGTCATGGGCGAGCCCCTCGACGGTTTCGACCCGCCGGCCGGCGATCGCGGACATGGGCATCATGCACGCCCGGTGCGGCGCGCCGTCGATGATGATCGTGCAGCTTCCGCAACGGCCGTCACAGCAGCCGCAGCGCGTGCCGACAAGGCCGAGGTCGTTGCGCAGCACGTGGACGAGCAGCGCATCGGGCTCCGTCGCGACCTCGACCGCTCGTCCGTTGACGACAAAACGCATGCTGCCAACCATGGCCTTCGTCCCTCTGTCTGCCTCGCGCTGTGTGCGCAATTCAAGTCGTGACCGACACGCGCCGTTCCGTCGTAGCTTGCCCGCTTCAGACGCGGATGACGATCTTGCCGAAATGACCGGCAGCTTCCATGGCATGGAACGCCGCACGCGCCTCGTCGAAGCCGAAGGTGCGATCGACCACCGGCTTCAGGCCGGAAGAGGCGATGGCCCGGTTCATGTCCTCGAACATGCGGCGCGAGCCGACGTAAATCCCCTGCAAACGGATGGACTTGCGCATGACGGCGGTGGGATTGATCTCGCCGCCCGTGAGCACGCCGATGAGCGAAACGGTGCCCGCCACGCGTGTCGCCGAGACGGACCGCGGCAAAGTGCCCGCCCCGCCGACCTCGACCGTGATGTCGACGCCGCGTCCCTCGGTGGCTTCGAGCACCGCTTTGTCCCAGTCCGGCGTGGTGCGGTAGTTGATGGTGGTCGAGGCGCCCATCAGGGCCGCCCGCTGGAGCTTCTCGTCGCTCGACGAAGTGACGATGGCGCGGGCGCCGAACAACGTCGCAAACTGCAAGGCGAAGATCGATACGCCACCCGTGCCGAGCAGCAGCACGGTGTCGCCGGCCTTGAGGCCGCCTGCCTCGACGAGCGCGTGCCAGGCCGTCAGCGCGGCGCACGGCAGGGTGGCGCCTTCCTCGTAGGTCAGGTGTGCGGGCATGTGCACTGCGCCAGTATCCTTGAGGATGATTTCCTCGGCGAGCACGCCGTTGGCAGTGCCGCCGAGCGCGCCGGCCATGGCCTCGGGTGTGCAGGTTCCGTCCGGCCAATCCCGGAAAAAGCACGAAGCCACGCGATCCCCCGCCTTGAAGCGCGTCACGCCTGCTCCGACGGCCACGACGTCGCCGGCAGCGTCGGAGTTGGGCGACATCGGCAGCGCGAGGCCACGTCCGATCGGGTCCTTGACGGTCGAGAGATCACGATAGTTGAGCGAGGACGCACGCACGCGCACCTTGATCTCGCCCGGCCCCGGTTGCGGGCTCGCCATTTCGACGAGCGAGAGCGAGTCGATGCCTCCACCCGAGACCATCTGCCATGCCCGCATCTGCGTTCTCCCTGTTCTCGATTGCGTTTGCGGGACGCTACCACATGTGTCCAGGGAGGCCAGCCCGCTTGGACACGATCCGCGCAGAAGGCTTGCAGGCGCGGACGCCGGGGCTATGGTCGCCGCACTGACGAAGGAGAGGGGCTGCACGATGGGTCACGCGCTCGCGCACGACATCTGCTGGAAGACCGAGTTGCTGCCGTTGGCGCAGCGCCACGCCACAGAGCCGGCCGTGTACGACCTGGCCGGCATGGTCACGTTCGCAGAGCTCTTCGCCAAGGCGGCCGGCATCGCGCGCGCCGTTCTGGCGACAAGTGCCCCGCCCTGCTCGGCCGTCGCCACGCTGCTCCCCAACGGGCGGGATGCGGTGGCGGCCAGCTATGGCGTCACGCTCGCCGGCGCGGCCGAGACCCGCCTCAATCCGACGCTCGCCGAGGCCGACCTTGCCCATTGCGTCGCCACCGCGCGCATCCCGGCGGTGGTGACGGATGCCTCCCGGCTGGCCATGGTCGAGCGCCTGGGCGTGCGCGGCATCGACGTGGCGACCGTTGCGCCTGGCGATCTCGCCAGCCTCGAGCTGCCGAGCGTGCCCGCCGGGGGCTTCGGCCGCATCGGCTTCTCGTCCGGCACGACGGGCAAGCCGAAGGGCATCGTTCACGCCCAGGCCGGCCGCTGGACCGCCAACGTGCTGCTCCGGGCGACGCTGCCGCGCGCTCCCGGACCCGGCGACAACGTCCTGCTCATGACGCCGTTCTCCCATGGCGCGGCGCTGCTCACCTATGCGTTTCTCGACGGCGGCGCGGCCGTCACGCTCCTGCCAGGCGTCGATCCGGCCGAGGCGCTGTCGCTGATCGCGGCCGGCAAGGTCAACCATGTGTTTGCGCCGCCGACGGTGCTGGCGAAGCTGCTCTCGGGCGTCAGGGACCAGCGCTACCCCGGGCTCGCCGCCATCTTCACGGGGACGGCGCCGCTCTCGGCCGAGCTCTACCGCCGCGCGCGCCACGTGTTCGGGCCGGTCGTTCGCGTGACCTATGGCAAATCCGAGATCTGGAACCCGATCACGGTGCTCGGCCCAGGCGAGGCGGAGGCCTGGTACGGCGACGAAGGCGAGCCGCGTACGACCTGCGTCGGCTGGCCTGCGAGCGGCGTCGAGATCGCGATCGACCGCGCCGCCGCCGGGTCGGCCGGGGAGCATGAGGGTGGGGAGGACCGCGTTGGCGAGGTCTGCCTGAGGACCCGGCACATGTCGATCGGGCTCCTGGTGGAAGGTGAGTTCCGGCCGGACGCGCCTGGCAGCTATCACCGCACCGGCGACCTCGGCTTCATCGACGACAGGGGCCGGCTGCATCTTTGCGGGCGGCTCGCCGACGTCATGAAGAGTGGCGGCTACCGCATCCTGCCCGAGGAGGTCGAGGCCGACCTGCGCGAGGCGGCAGCGCCGGCGGAAATCGCCGTCCTCGGCTTGCCGTCGTCCTACTGGGGGGAGGTGGTGACCCTGGTCGTGGCGGGTGGCGATGCGGCGGTCATGGCGCGGCTCGAAGCGGCAATGCAGAGCCTGACGCAGTACAAGCGCCCCCGTCTGGTCGCCCATCTCGACGAGATCCCGCGCAACTCCATCGGCAAGGTCGTGCGGCGGCTGGCACGGACCCAGATCCTCGAGCGCTACGCCTTCGAGGATGGGCGATATCCCAAGCTCTCGGCCAGACCGTGAGCCTCGAGTGACGGCTGTCGGGGCCGATCCACGCGCCCGATGGACGTGCCGCGCATCCTAACCCGGTGTCATCGCCTTGAGGGCGCGCGCGGGTACGCCGGCGACCAGCGTGCGGGCCGCGACGTTCCGCACGACGACCGCTCCGGCCGCGACGACGGCCTCGTCGCCGATGTCGATGCCGTGGATGATGGCGGCGCCCGTGCCGACGTGCACGCCCCGACCGAGGGTGACATTCCCGGAGAGTGCTGCACCGGTGGCAATGTGGCTGTGGTCGCCGATGATGCCGTCGTGATCGACGACGGCGCGGGTGTTGACGATGACATTGGCGCCGATCCGCGAGCCGGTCTGAATCACGGCTCCGGCGATGAGCTGGGCGCCTTCGCCGATGACGGCGTCGGCGACGGCAAAGGCGGCGGGATCGATGACCGATGCGAAGGTGAAGCCGAGGGCTTTGGCGCGCTCGAAGGCCTGGCGCCGGGCCGTTGTCGTCTTCACGGTGCCGATGCCGTTGACGAGCCGAACACTGTCGCGATCGAGGCTTGTCAGGGCGTCCTCGCTGCCGAGGTAGGCAATGCTGGCCGGCCAGGCGTCGGGCGGCGGCTCGCGCGCCACGCAGGCGTCCGGCCACAACCCGGCCCGGCCCAGGGCCGAAAGCAGGACACGGGCGTGGCCCCCTGCGCCGATCATGATGAGCTTCGTTGGCGTCATGGCCTTTTTCTAGCGCCATCGGGCAGCGGACGCCATGATCGGCTATGGCCGTCCGGCCGCCTCGATCTGTCACGCCGCCGAGAAGAAGCTTGATAGCGGGCGAAACGTGGTCAGAATGACGCCGCTTCGAGAAGGAGACAAAGCGTGACGGGTGCGGGAAGCAAGTATGCGGTCGGCGGCGAGAGCCCCTTCGACTATGTCGTGGTCGGCGCGGGCTCGGCCGGAGCAGCGCTCGCCAGCCGGCTCAGCGAAAGCGGTCGCTACACGGTGCTCCTGCTCGAGGCGGGCGGCAGGGATCGCAATATCTGGATCCACATTCCCCTGGGTGTCGGCAAGATCATCCTCAACGAGCGCATCGTCTGGAAGTTCGAGACGGAGCAGGAAGCCGAGCTCGGCGAACAGCGCATCTACTGGCCGCGCGGCAAGGTGCTCGGCGGCTCCAGCTCGATCAACGGCATGGTCTACGTCCGCGGCGATCCCGCCGAATACGATCGCTGGGCGCAGCTCGGCTGTCGCGGCTGGAGCGCGTCCGACGTCATGCCTGTTTTCCGTCGCCTGGAGCGCTACAGCGACGAAGCCGATCCGGCCGTGCGGGGCAAGTCTGGGCCGCTCGGCGTCTTCAACCGGCGCACAGGCGATCCCGATCCTCTGTCGGATGCCTACATCGAGGCGTGTGAGCAGGCCGGCATTCCGCGCACCGCCGACTACAACGCCGGGCCGTACGAAGGGGCCTCCTACCTGCAACTCTCGACATCCGGAGGCCTGCGCTGCTCCACGTCGCGCGCCTACCTGCGGCCCGCGCGTGGTCGCTCCAGCCTGACGGTGGAGACCGGGGCCGAAGTATCGCGCATCCTGTTCGAAGGGCGACGCGCGGTCGGCGTGGCCTATCGCCAGAATGGGGAGATGAAGGAGGTGCGTGCCGGTCGCGAGGTTCTGCTCTGCGCCGGTCCGATCAAGTCGCCGCAGATCCTCGAGCTTTCAGGCATCGGCGACGCGGCGCGCCTCAAGGGGCTCGGCGTCGAAGTCCTTCATCACCTGCCGGGAGTCGGCGAAGGTCTGATCGACCATCTGCAGGCGCGCATCACGTTCGAGTGCAACCGCCCGATCACGATCAACGACATCATGCGCAGCCGGGTGCTGCGGATGAAGGAGGGGTTGCGCTTCGCGCTGTTCCGGCGCGGCCTGCTGACGGCGACATCGTCGACGGCTCACGCCATCTGCAGGACACGGCCCGATCTCCCCGAGCCCAACGTCAAGATCCAGCTCTATCAGATCAGCGGCAAGGATCGTTACGCCCGCTCGGCGGCCCTCGGCATCGACCCCTACTCCGGGTTCACGATCGGCGGCTTCAAGCTGCATCCCGATTCGCGCGGCTCCATCCATGCCGTGTCGCCGGATCCGTTCCTTGCGCCCGAAATCCGCGCTAACTACCTCTCCCACCCCGACGATCAGCGGACCATCATCGAGATGCTGCGCATGGTTCGCAAGATCGCGTCGCAGCCGGCCATGCGACAGCTCATCGTTGCCGAGCGACGCCCTGGACCCGATGTGCAGGACGACGAGGGCTTGCTGGCGTTCGCGCGCGGCAGTGGTCAGACGTCGTGGCATCCGATCCGCACCTGCCGCATGGGCATCGATCCGATGGCCGTCGTCGATCCCACTCTCAAGGTGCACGGTATCGACGGCTTGCGGGTGATCGATTCCTCGATCATGCCGACGATGGCCTCGACCAACACCAACGCGCCGTCGATCATGATCGGCGAAAAGGGAGCGGATCTCGTCCTCGCCGAGGCAGGCCGTCAGTAGCCGGATCGCACCGGGGCCGGGCGTTTCATCGGGGCACGGGTCCTGCGGTGAGCGTGCCGATTCCGTACGCTCCATGCGACCTATTGGCCACACCCCTTTTTGTTGGCCGCTGTTCACACCTATATGCACCGAAGATCAGAGTGATGCTCGGGGAGAGGCGCAGGCGCCTCTGCGGCCAGACTGGCGAAGTCTGGCGCGCGCTGGCTCGTTGCCAAACGCCAGACTGCGATGGCCGTCGGGCCAATGGCAATGAGGGCCGCAGGGCAGGCGGCACGCAGCCTGCAAGCGACCTGTCGTTCTGGTGCGAGCCGTGGATCACGGGCATCCGCTCGGATGTACCGCCGAGGGTGACGGGAAGCGGTGTGTTGGTGCGGTGCAGAGAATACAGAGTTCTGGCCAAAAGTCTCGATGTTGGGATAAAAGCCTAAAGCGAAATCTTAGAAAGTTCACGTAGTCAAATGAGTAATATGACGGATTACCCGGCGCCTCATGCCAGCCAGATGATCTCTGGTGGCCGCGTCGGATTCCTGCTCTTGCATGGACTCGGGGGTACGCCGGTCGAGGTCAGGTACTTGGCTTTCGGTCTGGCGCGCCAGGGCTACACCGTCCACTGCCCACTGCTGGCAGGCCACGGCGGAGGTATCGGCTGCACCTCGGGAACGGGCTGGCGGGACTGGTACGCCTCCGTCGAGGCGGCGCACGACGAACTGCTCAAAGTCTGCGACGTCGTCATCGTCGGCGGTTTGTCGGCCGGCTCCATCCTCGCGCTCGAGCTGGCGCTCAACAGGCCGCGGCAGGTGCATGGCGTCACGCTCTACGCGCCGACGCTGTGGCCGGATGGCTGGTCCGTACCCTGGTATGCGGCCCTGTTCAAGCTGGTGTGGACGCCGAAGCTCGCCCGCTGGTTCCGTTTCGTCGAGCGGGAGCCCTACGGCATCAAGGACGAGCGCGTGCGGAGCTACATCCTGCGCGCGCTGGCGATCGCCGACAGCGCCGACAGTGAGATCCCCGGCTACGATGGCACGACGATGCTCGAGCTGAAGTGGCTGGTGAAGCGCGTGAAGAAGCGACTGCACGAGGTCACGCAGCCCGTGTTGATCTGCCATTCCCGGGACGACGACCAGAGCGACGTGCGCAACGCGTTCTGGCTGCAGCGTCGCCTCGGCGGCATCGTCGACACCTGCATTCTCGACGACAGCTATCACATGGTGACGGTCGACCGTCAGCGCGGGCTGGTTCTCGATCGCACGCATCGTTTCGCCGCCTGGCTCGAGTCGCGGCACGCACAGCCGGCGCGTGTGCAGCCCGCGCGTGTGCCGGCCGAGCGCCAGCGGCAAGAGGCGGCCGAGTAGGCTCAAGGACATGCTCGAAGCCAGGGTCCTCAACGGAGTCGGCGCGCTGCCGCAGGGCGCATGGCAGCGCTTCTTCGACGGCGAGCCCGAATGCTGGGCCTACCATCGCGTCGCCGAGCAGTGTCCTCCCGACGGCTTCAAGCTGGGTGCGGTGGGCGTCTACGACGGGGCTCGCCCCGTGGCGGCCGCCCCCGTATTCCGTGTCGACTACCGTCTCGACACTGCGTTGCAGGGCGGCCTGCGCCGCATGAGCGACTGGATCTACCGGCGCATACCCGGGCTCGTCAGCCTGCCCGTGCTGTGTCTTGGCTCGCCCTTGACGGACCTCTGCCGGATCGGCATCGATCCCGATCTCGACGTGTCCGAACGCCGGCGAGCGCTCGGCGCGCTCCTCGACGGTCTGGAGCGCGCGGCGGCGACGGACCATGTCGGACTGGTCGCGCTCAAGAATGTCGCCGACAGCGAGGCGGAATGGGCCCACGCGGGGTTGGCGGCGGCGGGCTTCACGCGCATCACCAGCGTGCCCGTGGCGTATCTCGACATCACGCACGGTGATCTCAACAGCTACATCCGGGCGCAGGACGCGGCCACGGCCGCCTATTTCCGGCGCAAGCTGCGGGCGCTTTCCAAGCTCAGGATCGAGTACCGGCGCTCCATCGACGGGCTCGAGGATCAGGTCAACGCGCTCTACGCCCAGACACGCTCGCAAAGCGGTGTCGACTACGGGGACTTCGACGCCCTGCATCCCGACTATTTCCGCACCGTGATCGAGCAACTGGGCGACCGGGCGCGATTGATGCTCGCCTGGCATGACGGGCAGCTCGTCAGCTTCCAGCTCTTTCTGCGCGGCAGCGGCGAGGTCGTCGCCAAGTACATCGGCATGCACTATCCGCTGGCTCGCGAGTTCAACGCCTACTTCATCAACTGGTTCATGCTGATCAAGTTCGCCATGGATCATGACATCCCGCGCGTGCAGATGGGCACGACGGCCTACCGCGCCAAGGTGCTTCTCGGTGCGCGCCTCGAGCGGACCTGGATGTACTTCCGCCATCGTCGCAGGGTGCCGAACGGCATGCTCAAGGTGTTGGCGCCGCTCGGGGACTTCGAGCGCCACGATCCGGAGCTCAAGGCGCTACGGCTGGGCGGGCGGCCGGTTCGGGGCATGCCGACGGCGGTCGACGCGCTGCGCGTGTGACGGAGTGCCGCCGATGCTGCGCACCAAAAATTGTGTCGCAGCGGCCACAGGCTCCGGCGACGGCCATCTTGCCGACCGAATCTCCTGCTGCCCTCTTGCATGATCCGAGCGCGTGCCCCACTTCCAGCTCATGGTTGAACGACATTCAGGGCGGACCTGATCCAGGAGGCGGGCCGCAGAGCCTGCAAGCTGATCGACGGCTGCATCGCCGGTAGAAACGCTACCCGGATGTTCCGTGTGCTCGGCGTCGCGGGGCTTGTTAGTGTCTTGCTGGATCTCCAGGTATCGACCCGGGCCGAAGGGTCCTGTCCGGGATCATGAGCTTCGTTTTACTCAGGGAGCGCCCGTTGGCAACGATGTGGCGCGTTGAGAATGTCACTAGCGATCGAAACTAGCCGCCGGAGCAGCTCTGGTCGCCGGCGTGCGGTGTTGGCGGCATGCGTTCTCGGGCTCACCGGAGTATGGGCCGGCATTTGGCCCGGTGGAGCCAGTGCTCAGGCTCCCGCCCCTGCCCCCGTTGAGCAGCCCGGTTATACCGGCGTCTGGATCGACCATACCGGACGCGGCGCCGTGGAGATCCTCCGGTGCGGGGAAGGTCTGTGCGGACGGATCTTCTGGCTGAAATCGCAAACGGACGGGCGCGGACGCCCGTTGACGGATGCCAACAATCCCGTGTCCTCGAAGCGGCGTCAGCCCATTTGCGGACTGCAGATCATCCGCAATTTGCGGCCTGTCGCCAACGGCAAGTGGGACAATGGCAAGATCTACGATCCCGAGCGCGGCGAAGAATTCGATGTCGAACTGACGCTCAAGGGTCCGGATAAGCTGCAGGTTCTGGGATATGCCGGCCTGAAGTGGCTCAGCGAGACCATGATCTGGCGGCGGGCGCCGGTCGATATCAAGCCGTGCTCGACCACCTTGCAGCGGGCCGGCTAGGATGTGATCGGCCGTGATGACGGCGCAGCCTTCCCCTGAACGGCGTGCCCTTATTGCACAGCGGCCCTTGGATTTTGAGTGCGAGCCACGACTTTGATGAGAGGCGCGCACTCGTCCTGCGCGTCACGTGGCGCCAGCGCTCCCGCCGACGCTGCCGGTCGCCGGCGCACAGGCATGGATGGGTTGGTGCGGGATCGCGAGATCGCGATGATGTGCGGAGGCCGGAGCAACTGCGGTGCTGGCCAGTTCGCGTTGTGCCATCTATAGTGCTGGGTGTTCAATGTTTGGACAAAGACTGCTAGAGACTATATGCACGGGTGAGCCTGGCACTCTTGAAGTTGCACGTGTCGGACGTTCGGCGCGTAGGTCTGGGGGCGCTTTCGCCGAGAGAAGCTGTCACTCATGGTTCTGACACTCGCCTTCCGGAATCTCGTTCACGATCGCATGCGCCTCGTCGTCACGCTGGTCGGCATCATGTTTTCTGTGGTGCTGGTGGCGGTGCAGCTCGGGCTCTACTTCGGCGCGCAGACGATGATCGTGAATACGATCGACCAGACCGATGCGGACCTCTGGGTCATGCCGCGCGGCACCAAGAGCTTCGTGGACTCCTCGCCCCTGCGTGGCCGCGAGAAGCACGCCGCCCTTTCCACTCCCGGCATTGCGGAAGTTGCCGAACTCGTCGTCGTCGCCATCGAGTGGCGCAAGCCGGAAGGTGGCGGCACGCCCATCGTGCTGCTGGGAATCGAGCCGTCCGGTATCGGCCTGCAGCCCTGGAACATCATCTCCGGTAACGCCGCCGATCTGACGACGCCCGATGGCGTCGCCGTCGACAAGTCCTATCTGGACGATCTCGGCGTCAAGAAGGTCGGGGACATCGCGCAGATCGAGAACCAGAAGGTCCGCGTCGTCGCGATCACCGAGAAGATCCGCTCCTTCACGACGATGCCCTACGTCTTCATGACGCTCTCTCAGGCGCGCCGCTATCTCAATGCGCCGCACCACTTCTCCAGCTATCTGCTGCTGCGCGTGGCGAAGGGCCAGGACATCGAGGCCGTGCGGCAGCGCCTCATCGACCGGATGGACGAGGTCGATGTGCTGACCACCCGGGAGTTCCGGGACCGTACGCTCAATCAGTGGCTGTTCGCCACCGGCGCGGGCTACGCGCTCATCATCGGCGCCGTGCTCGGCCTTATCGTCGGCACCGTCATCGTCGCCCAGACGCTCTACGCCAGCACCAAGGACCACCTGAACGAGTTCGCGACGCTGCGTGCCCTCGGCTCCACGACGCGCTACATCATGAGCGTCATCCTCGGACAGGCGATCTTCAGCGCCGTCATCGGCTACATCATCGCCATGTTCATCGTCGTGGCGGTCGTAAAGGCGAGCGCGGATTCAGCGATGCCGATCATCATGACAGCGCCGCTGGCGGTCGGTTTGCTGGGATTGACGGTGTTGATGTGTGCCCTGTCCGCCGTCTCGGCGATCGCCAAGGTGACGCGGATCGATCCAGCGATGGTGTTCGGACGATGAGTTCAAAAGTCATTCTGCAAGCCGAACGCGTGGTGAAAATCGTCGGGCAAGGCGCCGGACAGGTTCGCGCGCTCAAGGGGGTCAACGTCGGCCTGCGAACAGGCGAACTGACGCTGCTGATGGGCCCCTCCGGCAGCGGCAAGACGACCTTGCTCTCGATCCTCGGCTGCATCCTCTCCGCCACCGAGGGAGAGGTGAAGATCGCCGGCAAGACCACGCGAGGTCTCGGTGCTGAAGGTCTCGCCGACCTGCGGCGAAAGCATGTCGGCTTCATCTTCCAGTCGTATAATCTGTTTCCGACGCTGACGGCGGAGGAGAATGTCCGCCTGTCGCTCGACGTCTCCGGCATTCGCGGACGAGAGGCCTCCAAGCGCGCCAGGGAGGCGCTGGAAAAGGTCGGCCTTTCTCACCGCCTGAACGCCTACCCGAAGACCATGAGCGGCGGCGAGAAGCAGCGCGTAGCCGTGGCGCGCGCCGTCGCCGGCTCCCCATCCGTGGTACTCGCCGACGAGCCGACGGCCGCTCTCGACAGCGAGAATGGACAGGCCGTCATGGCGCTCCTCGCCGAAATCGCACGCGACCGCTCCCGGGCGGTGCTTGCCGTCACGCACGATCCGCGTACATTGCCGTTCGCCGGCCGGATCATTCGCATCGAGGACGGGCGTATCGTCGGAGACGAGCGCTCGAGTTTGGCTGCCATACATGTCCCGGTGAAATCGCAGAAAGGCAAGAGTAGGGCACATGCATAAGTGGGACACGGTCGCATCTCTCGCGGCCTTTGCGATCGCGATCGGGCTGGGTGCCATCGGCTTCGCCGTCTACGACGTCTGCTGCAGTGGCGACGGCACGACGACCAGCAAGCCGGTCGTGCGGACAGAGGCCGGCAAGAAGAAGGCCACCGGCCAGTGGTCGGCATCGGCGCCCGGCCGCGTCGAGCCCAAGTTCGGCGAGGTCAAGGTCACCGCGACCGTTCCGGGCCGCATCGTGAACGTGCTCGCGCGGACCGGAGACAAGGTTTCGGCCGGCGATGTGCTTATCCTGCTCGACGACCGCGAGCCGCGCGCGCGCATCCGCGCCGCCGAGACGCTGGTTCGGATGCTCAAGAAGGCGCGGGACAGCGAGCCGCAGGTCGCGCGCGACGTCAAGGACCGACGTGAGCAGCAGGACCGGCTCTTCGACGCCGAGCGGTCCCTGTTCCGGGCGCGGGAGCGGCTGGACAAGGCCGTCATCGATCGTCGCGAGGGGCGGGGCAGCGGCGACATCGCACGTGCGCGTGATGACGTGGCCGATGGCGAGCGGCGCGTGGTGAGCGAGCGCGCTGCGCTGAAAAAGTTCGAGGACGACACCGGACTGCCGGCTCCCAGCAAGCTTGAGTCCGATCTCGTCACCGCGCGGGCCCAGCTTTCGCTGGCGGAGACGGCGTTCGACCATACGCGTGTCCGCGCACCGAACGATGGGACGGTATTGCGCATGATCGCGCGCAAGGGAGAGACGGCCGTCCCGTCTCCGGAAAACCTGCTGGTCATTCTCGGCGATCTCACGGGCCTGCGCATCCGGGCCGAGCTCGACGAGCGCGACATCAAGAAGGTCAGAGTGGGACAGCGGACGATGATCCGTGCCGATGCCTTCCCGGGCCGCGAGTTCGAGGGGCGCGTGGCGCGCGTCGCGCCGGCACTCCTGCCGGCACAGCTCGGCGCCAAGGGACCGCGTCGACCCACCGATGTCGATGTGCTCGAGATATTCGTCGACGTGACCGGGCAGTCTGAGCTGCGCGCCGGCATGCGCGTGGATGTGTTCTTCCGCTCCGACGCGACGGTCGGGACGGAGCAGTCGAAGCGCAAGACCGCCTCGAACTAGGCGCCGTGGTGGCGACCAGCTTTGAAGCTATGCAGTAGGGCGCCTTGGGGCGCCCTTCTTGCTTTCGGGCTGGCGGTCGGCACACCGCTCATATGCTGGACGCATGGGCTCTGAGTGCGCGGGTGCGATTCACGCTCTCGCCGGACGCGCTCGGCGCATCCGTCTCGACCGATCGCACCCTAAGGCGCGACCTCCTGCAGGCGCTCGAGCTTGCCCACCATGTCGGCGAGCCGCTCGCCAAGTTCGGGCAACTGTTTCGCCGAGATGCGCGTGCTGGCCCCGCCGCAGTTGAAGGCGAGCACCGTGCCGTCAACGAGCCTGAGCGGCACGCCGACGGCGTTGTACTCGCTCATCCATTCGCCCGCCGACACGGTGTACCCAAGCCGCAGGTAGGCGGAGATCGCCTCGTCGATGGTGCGCTTGAGCACCGGCCAGCGCCGCTCATTGCGGGACTTGAGCTCCTTCAGCACGCCGGCTCGCTCCCGCTCGGTCAACGCCGCGAGATAGGCCCGGCCCATCGCCGTCGTGGCGATCTCGCGGCCGACGCCGATATCGATCGGCACGACCATCATCGACGGGTGGCGTGAGCGCTCGACGATGATCATGTTGGCGCCGTCGCGCACGCCGAGCGCCACGGCCGAGCGGGTCAGCTCCGCCAGATCCTGCATCAGCGGTCGGGCGACCTCGCGGATCGAAAGCTGGCGAAGAACGGGATAGCCGAGCGACAGCACGTGCGGGTGGAGCAGATAGCGGCCGGTTTCCTCGTCCAGGCGAAGGAAGCCGAGCGCCAGCAGAGTGAAGGTCAGCCGGGATACCGTGGCCTTCGGAAAACGCGTGCGCCGTGCCAGCTCGGCATTGGAAAGCCCGCGATCGTCCGGCTGAAAAGCCTGCAGGACCTCGAGGCCGCGCGCCAGAGACTTGACGAACTGGCGATCGGTGTTGGCCTTGCCGGACAGAGCGAGTTCAGTGTTCTTGCGAAATCCCATCTCGACCGTCTCCTGTGGCGGCAACAGAGCCTGCCCGACTTGACAAGGACCGGACCCCCAAGGAATGATGCGGCCGATTATGCGGAACATTGTTCCAAATTGCAAAACAGATTGCGATCAATCGCAACCTCGGGGTCGCACCGGACCCTGAGCCTCAGGGGTGAAGCGACCATGCAGGCAACGGGGCCGGGGGATCAGGCGCGCGATATCGAGACGGATCGCGCCGCTGTCAGGGCCATGCTCAGTCCGGAGTCGATCGCGATCATCGGCGCGGGGCCCGACACCAACAAGCTGAGCGGCAGGCCGCTGCACTTCCTGCGCCGTGACGGCTTTGCCGGACGGATCTATCCGGTCAATCCGAAGTACTCCGACATCGCGGGCGTGCCCTGCTTTCCCGACATCGCCTCCTTGCCGGAGGCGCCCGACATGGCAATCGTCGCCGTCGGCGCGGCGCGCGTCGGGGCGACCGTCGCGGCGCTCGGACAGAAGGGCTGCAAGGTCGCCGTCATCTTCAGCTCCGGCTTCGGGGAGCTCGGGGAGGCGGGCAAGCGTATGGAGGCCGATCTTCTCGCGATCGGGCGCGAGAACAATATCCGCATCTGCGGCCCCAACACTCTGGGCCTCGTCAATGCCTTCGTGCGCTCCACCGCGACGTTCAGCCAATATGCCGACCAGCCGCCCGTGCCGGGCCGGATCGGGTTCGCCAGCCAGTCTGGCGCCTTCGGCACGGCGATCGCCGCGCTTGCGCGCGTCAAGGGGCTTGGGCTCGGCTATTTCGTTTCGACCGGCAATACGATCGACATCACGCCCATGGAGTGTCTCGCCGAGATCATCGAGGACGAGCGCATCCAGGTGGCGGCCGGCTACGTCGAAGGCATCGCCGACGGAGACCAGCTCGTCCGCCTGGCGCATCGCGCGCGGGAGCTTGCCAAGCCGCTCGTCATTACCAAGGTCGGGCGGCATGCTGCCGGTGCCCGGGCGGCGCAGTCGCACACCGGCTCTCTGGCGGGCGAGGACCGCGTGTTCGATGCCGTCGTGCGCCAGGCCGGCGCCATCCGGGCGCGCAACGAGGAGCACATGCTGGATATGGTCGCCGCACTCGTGGCCAATCCGGTTGCGCAGGGACGCGGCCTCGGCATCATCACGCAATCGGGCGGCGCCGGCGTGCTGATGGCGGACCGCGCGGAGGAACTCGGCCTCGAGGTGCCGCTTCTTTCCGCCGCGACGCGTGAGCGACTGAAGGCGGTGCTGCCGGAATTCGGCGCCAGCGGCAATCCCGTCGATGTCACGGGACAGTTCCTGGCGGAGCCGCGCATCCTCTCGGAGAGCGTCAAGATCGTCCTCGAGGACCCGGCGATCGACGTCTGCATCATCTGGCTGCAGCTCATGCACGGCTACGGCAAGGTGCTGCGCGACCTCTTCCGTGAGATCAAGCGATCCGTGACCAAGCCATTCCTCGTCTGCTGGATCGAGGCGCCGGAGGACGTGCGCCGCGATCTCGTCGCCGACGACATCTGCATCGTGAGTGCGACCGAGCGCGCTGTCGATGCGGCGGAAGGGATGGTGCGCTGGGGCGAGATCACGCGTCGTCCGCCGCCGCTGGCCGAGACGCAATCCTCGCGACCGGCGAGCGGAGAGCCAACCGCCGAGACCGAGGTCGTAGCATCGCTGGAGGCGGCTGGACTGCTCGAGGCCTCTGGCCTGACGCTGGTCGGAACCCGGCTGGCGCGTGATGCGGCGGAAGCCGGACGCATCGCTGCGGAGCTCGGCTTTCCGGTCGCGGTGAAGATCGAATCCGTCGACATTCCCCATAAGACCGAGGCGGGCGGCGTGGTGCTCGGTCTCGCGTCCAGGGAGGCCGTCGAGAAGGCGGCGGCCGATGTGCTCGCGTCTGCCGCGCGGCATGCTCCGGCAGCGCGGATCGCGGGCGTGCTGGTCCAGCGCATGAGCGCTCCGGCGACGGAGATCGTGCTCGGATTGCGACGTGATCCCGTGTTCGGCCACGTCGTCATGGTGGGGCTCGGCGGCATCTTCGTCGAGGTCCTGAAAGACGTCGCCTTCGCACGCGCACCGATCAGTCATGACGAGGCACTCGGCCTGCTCGACAGCCTGAAGGGCAAGCCGCTGCTCATGGGCGCGCGCGGGCGCGAGCCCGTCGACCTCGAGGCGCTGGCGCGGGCGATCACCGCACTCTCCCGGCTGGCGCTGGCGCATCCCGAGATCGAGGAGCTCGACCTCAATCCGGTCTTTGCGGGGGCCGACGGCACCACGGCTGTCGATTGGCTGATGTTGCGGCGGACATCTCGCGCATGAGCACGGCAAGTGGGGCCATGAGACTGGGGACCTGGCAGATCGCCATGGTCCTGCTGGCTGTGACGATCGGCCTGATCACCGCCACCACGACCCCGCCTGAGGGCGTTGGACAGGCTGCGATGATCGGGCTCGGCCTGACGGCTTTCACCGTGCTGCTGTGGGCGACAGCGGCGATCCCGCCGCCGATCACGTCCATTGTCTTCCTCATCGCCGCGCTCGCGACGCAGATCGCGGCGCCAACCACGGTCTTCAAGGGCTTTCTGTCGAGTGCGCTCTGGCTGGTCATGGGAGGGCTGCTGATCGGCACGGCGGCGGAGCGCTCGGGCTTCGGCCGCTGGGTGGCCAAACGCTTTCTCGGGCGGTTCCGGTCATCCTACCCCATGCTGATCCTCGGCATTCTCGTCGGCACGACCACGCTGAGCTTCCTCATTCCCGCCAACATGGGGCGAACGGCCATCACGGTGCCGGTGGTCATGGCGCTCTGCCGCGAGGCGGGCTATGCCCCGGGCTCCAACGGCTACATCGGCGCCGTCCTCACCGCCGTCGTCGGAAATTTCGCGGTCGCCCTAGGCATCCTGCCGGCGAATCTCCTGAACATCATGATCGTCGGCTCGGGTGAGGCGCTCTATGGCGTGCGCATACCCTACATGGAGTATCTCTATCTGTGCGGGCCCGTACTCGGCGTCGGCAAAGGACTGCTCGTCTGGGCCACGGTTGTCAGGATCTTCCCGGCCCCGCCGCCGCTCAACGATGCCGGCAGCGCCACGATCGAGCCGTTGACCGCCGAAGCCAAGCGTGTCGCGGCCATCCTCGCGCTGGCGATCCTGTTGTGGGCAACGGACTTCATGCACGGCATCGCGCCGGGCTGGGTGGCGCTCGCGGCTGGCCTCCTGTGCATGATGCCCGGCTTCGGCCTGTTGGAGCCGAGCGAAGCCTTCGACCTGCGCCGGCTCGGCCTTTGCGTCTGGGTCGGGGTCGTGCTGAGCCTCGGCGCGGTGCTGACCGAGGCGGGGGCGAGCAAGCTCGTCTCCGGCTTTCTAGCGAACGTGGCGATGGTCGAGGGCAAATCGGCGCTCTACGGCTCGCTCGCCATGTCCTTCATCGCGTCCCTGCTCGGCGTCATCGGCACGACGGGCGGTACGATCCCGATCTCCACCGCCACCATCGAGGCCGTCGCTGCCGCGACCTCGCTGCCGATCAAGACCGGCATCCTGTCGATCACCTCGGGCATGTCTGCCGTCTTCTTTCCCTACGAGGCAGCGCCGCTCGTGGTCGGCATCGGGCTCGGCAAGGTGTCCGCGGCCTCTGCCGCACGCCTCACGGTGCCGCTCTCGATCCTGACGCTGCTCATCATCGTGCCGCTCAATGCCTTGTGGTGGCGCTTCATCGGCTTCCTGCCTTGAGCCGGATGCCAATTGCAACCATGATCGCGGTCTCGCGTCGGACGAGGAGACCGCACAATCGAGGAAAGGGAAAAGTGACGTGACCTTCGATCCCAAGGCTGAAAGCCTGCTCGTCGGCGTGGTCGGCGCCGGTCTCATGGGGCGCGGCATCGCGCAGGTGGCGCTCCAGGGCGGCTGCCGCGTGAAGCTCTTCGACACGCGCCCGGAGGCGGTCCAGGACGCCTGCAAGTTCATCGGCCAGATGCTGAAGCGTGCCGCTGAAAAGGGGCAGATGCAGGCGGCGGAGGCCGATGACGCCGTCGCGCGTCTCGTGCCGGCGACCAGGCTCGAGGATCTGGCCGATTGCCCGGTCGTGATCGAGGCCGTCATCGAGGACCTCGGCATCAAGCACAAGGTCTTCGCGGCTCTCGAGGCGATCGTCGCGCCCGAAGCGGTGCTGGTCACCAACACATCCTCGCTTTCCGTCGCCTCCATTGCGGCCGTCGCCAAGAAGCCCGAGCGCGTGGCCGGCTTCCACTTCTTCAACCCCGTGCCGCTCATGAAGCTCGTCGAGGTCATCGATGGCGTCACGACCGACCCCGCCGTTGGCGAAGCGCTCATGGGGCTCGGCCGTCGCTTCGGCCGCGAGCCCGTGCGCATGAACGATGCGCCGGGCTTCCTGGTCAATCAGGTCGGGCGTGGCTTCAACGTCGAGACGGCCCATATCGCCGCCGACGGCGTCGCCTCCTTCTCCGATCTCGACCGTATCCTGCGCGACGGCGCCGGCTTCCGCATGGGGCCGTTCGAGCTGATGGA
>JAGRKR010000308.1 GCA_020442225.1 Hyphomicrobiaceae bacterium
GGCAGCGTTGATGTGCTGCACGATGCCGAGGCCCCACATCTCGACGCTGCTGGAGGTGATCTCCGCGAGAGACTGACCGGCGCCCGGCAGAGCCAGTGCGAGACCGGTGTTGCCGTCCTCGCCGCGACCGTACTCGCCGAACAGCGAGGTGTCGCCGATGCCGAACCAGTTCTTACGGATACCAGCCGAGAGCCAGTACCACGTGGCGTCCGGACGCTTCGTACCGAACGGGGTCGCCACACCGGCGCGGATATCGCCCGAGCCGTCGAAGGACGTGTTGAAGTACTGACCGCTGACGAAGAGGCCGGTCGGCACGTGCAGGATGCTCAAGGTGGCGATGAGGGCGTTCTGGTCACGCGAACCGCGGGTGCCGAGCACCGCAGCCGTCGTGGCCTGCTCCCAGCCGTCGTGGAAGTAGCCGATGCCACCGGCGATGCGGACGCCAGAGAACTCACCCGCGTAGCGCAGGGCGACGTCCCAGCGGTCGTCATCTGCCCAGGCAGCCGACAGTGTGAAGCCGGCAATCGTGGGCGAGTCGTAGCGAACGCCCTCGGCGCGGTTCGTATCCATCGGCGGGAAGAAGTTGCCGAGGGTCACCGTGGAGAGGCCTTCCACACCCGTCCGGCCAACAGGGCGGACGAACATGCCGAGACCGTTGAGCTGCAGCGAGTAGGACGCGGCCGAGATGCCGCCGAGCTCGATGAGCGACAGGTCCTTGGTGGCGATGTTCAAGCGACCGACGCTCAGAGTGCCGAGCTGATCATGCTTGATCCACCAGTTGGCCTGACGAAGGCCGAGGCGACCGTTGAGCGTGTTGCCGGTGCCGGCGCCGCCGCGCGAGTCGATCTGGTTGACGGCGCTACCGGGGGCACCGACCGTCTCCCACTCCATGTAGAAGCCCGCCGACCACATGGCAGCGATCTTGGCGCTGCCGCGCAGACGCATACGGGTCGAAGACTGCGTGTTGTCGATGGAGTAGACGCCCGACTCGGAACCATCGTTCCAGTAGAGGAGGGCGCGGTTGACCTGACCCGAGAGGGTCACGGACACCTTGCGGTTGCCCTTGCGGACCGTCGTGGCCTCGAGCTCAGCAACGCGCTCCTCGAGATCCGCGCAGCAGTTGCCGCCGAGATCAGCAGCCTTGGCGATGTTCGCCGAGCCTGCAACGAAAAGGCCGGCCGCGGCGACGAGCGCCAGACGACTTGCCGACTTCATGAGTCCCCCGATCATGGGTCTTTCTCCGTAGGTTTTTTCACCTGTTCAACCCGGCCTGAAGCGACCAAGTCTACCACCAGCGTCCGGCCCGATCCGCCCCTGGTGTCCCGCACCTGAGACCGCTGGGCTGACTGAAGGCTTATCGTAAGGAAGCGCGACTCGTAAACATCCAAAGAAGCTTTCTACAGTCTTTCGAATGCGCTTGTTGCGTGAAAGACACGTTATTGGCTGGGGCGCCGCACTTTCGCTGAGCTTGCGGTGCGAAGGGCTGGCGGAATATGCGCCAGTATCACGCCTTGCGCGCGACGTCGGGGGCAGCCAAGGTGCTTCAGGGGCCTCTTTGGCCATGCGAATCGTCTCACTGCAGGAGTGTCATGGCGGTGGATCGCCGGGAAGCCGGGAGTATCGTGGTCGTTGGCGCCGGGCCTGCGGGGCTGCTGGCGGCACTGGCGCTGGAGGCGGCAGGATTTCAGCCGCATCTGGTCGGACCCGCGCCTATGCGGGAGCTGGGCAGGACCGATACCCGGACGACAGCGCTGTTCGGCGCGAGCGTGACCCTGCTCGACAGCCTCGATGTGGGGCACTGCCTGGAGGAGAGCGGCGCCGCCATTCGGGCCATCCGCATCGTCGACGACACCGGTCGGCTGGTCAGGGCGCCTGAGGTCGTGTTCCAGGCGGGCGAGCTCGGCCTGGAGGCATTCGGCTACAATATTTCCAATCGCGCTCTGGTCGCCGCCCTCGAGGCGCGCGCGGCGCGTCCGGGCAGTGCTGTGACGCGCCTGGAGTGCGCGGTGAGCCGCATCGAGCCCTTGGAAGACCGCGTCGCCGTGCACGTCGAAGGGCACGACCGGCCGCTTTCGGCGGGGCTTGTCGTCGGAGCGGACGGCCGGGGCTCGCTCTGCCGGCGTGCTGCCGGGATCGACGCGCGCACCTGGCCTTATCCGCAGGTCGCCATCGCCTGCAATTTTGCGCACACGCGGCCGCATCAGCACGTTTCGAACGAGTTTCACCGGTGTGCGGGGCCGTTCACGACCGTGCCATTGCCGGGCCTGATGTCGAGTCTGGTCTGGGTCGAGGCGCCGGATGAGGCCGAGCGTGTGCTGGCGCTGCCCGATTCGGAGCTGGCGGAAGCCATCGAGGCGCGCTCGCAGGGACTTTTGGGGCGGGTGACGTCCGTTGGACCGCGCAGCTCCTTCCCGTTGTCCGGCCTGAAGGTCGCCCGGCTCGGAGCGCGCCGGGTGGCGCTCGTCGGAGAGGCCGGCCACGTCGTGCCGCCGATCGGCGCACAGGGGCTCAACCTTGCCTGTCGCGACGT
>JAGRKR010000309.1 GCA_020442225.1 Hyphomicrobiaceae bacterium
TCGTCGGCGACCTTGCCGATGAACGCCGCCTTGCCGCCGAACGAGGCGATGCCGACCATGGAGTTGGCAACCGAGCCTCCGGAGATTTCGACCGAGGGACCCATGCCGTCGTAGAGCCGCAACACGGTCGCGGCATCGACAAGCTGCATGTGGCCCTTGGCCAGCCCGTGACGCGCGAGGTAGGCGTCGTCGCAGCGTCCGATGATGTCGACGATCGCATTGCCGATGCCGAGGACATCGAAGCGTGGCTCTGTCATGGGGCCTCCCGGGGGTTTGCGTGGCGCGCACTATAGGCAGATCGGCCGACGGGGCAAGGGAGGGAGGCGGACGGATGGACGCCGGGTCGTTCCTGGCTGCAAGCGGCGGGATGCGCGTGGGAAGCGGCGCTGTCGAGGGCGCCGATCGCGCTAGCGGCGCGGTGGGCGCTCCTCGGCGCTGGCAGCCAGTCGCGCCAGCTCGGCGATCAGGCGCTCGGTAAGGAGCCCGTCGAGGGCGGAGGTGCGGCGGGCCGCGTGGGCCGCGCGGGCGATGCGCGTGAGCGCGGCGGCGAGGCGTGGCTCGCTCCAGCGGCGGCAGGCGGCTTCGAAGGCGGCCTTCTGCTTGAAGTGAACCGGGGGGCGCAGGCCGCGGACGGCCTCGTCCAGGCTCTTGCCGCCGGCCATGGCGGCCCGGACGCGATGTAGCCGCAGGAAATGGCTCTGCAGGATGACGATGATGGTCTGCGGGCCTTCGCCGGAGGCCACGACTCTGTCGAGTTCGACGAGCGCACGGCCCATCTCGCCGGCGACTGTCGCCGACACCACGCGATCGACGGCGAGCTCGGCGGCGTCGCCGACGACGTCCTCGACGTCCTCGATCTCGATGACGGGCTTGCCGTGGGCGAACAGGGCGAGCTTCTCGATCTCGCCGCGCGAGAGGGCGTGATCGGCGCCGAGCCGGGACAACAGAAGCTGGCGGGCCTCCGGCGAGATGCGGGCGCCGTGCGCGCCCAGCACCTCCTGCACGAGCCCGCCGAGATCCTGCATGCTGTCGCCATAGCAGGCGACGGCGGCGGCGCTCGGTGACTTCTCGAACAGCGCACGGAAGGCGTCGTCTGGTTTCAGGTTGCCCGCCTCGACGACGAGCCGGCCGGACATGCGGTCACCTTCGAGGAGCGCGGCGACGTCCACCGCCTTGAGGCGTCGTCCAAGCGTCGTCCGCACGATGGGCGGCCCCCCGAACATGGGCATGGTCTGCAACTCGACAACGAGGCGCTCGGGGTCCTGCTCGAGGTCGGGCTCGTCGATGCGAACCACCTCACCGGGCGGCGTTTCGCTGCCGGCCCAGCGCGCGGCCAGCTCACGGGCGCGCTCGGAGACCTGGCCGCTGTCGGTACCATAGAGCAGGACGGCGCGGCACGTCGCGCTCGGGGACTTGAGGAAGGCGTTCGCCTGATGGGCCTTTATGGCGACCATGGTGCCTCACGCGCGGCCGGCGGCTGCGCGATCGCGGCGCCGACCGGCGGGGTCACGCGGACCGGGACAGGAACGCTGCGAGCCGGCCATTGATTTCCGTCGCGAGCCCCTGCGCCGCGCGGTTCTGCGCATCCTCGAGAGCGCGGATGTTGGCAAAAATCGGCTTGAAGCGCTCGAAGGAGGCCCTGGAATGGGCGCTCGCCTGGAATATGACCTTGCGGTCCTTCAGGCGGATGATGCGGAACGCCGCATCGAGATTGACGACCTGCCCGGCGGAGTCGCCGGAGATCGACACCAGCGTGGTGGAAAGCGATTCCTTCAGGATGATCTCGACCCTGAACTCAGGCTGGGCAGCCTCGCCCGCGCCGCCGCCCGACAGGAAGATCAGCTCGTTGCGCACGCGCTGGCCGACGCGCCCGGGGATGGGAGCATAGGCGATCGAGCTCATGCGCTGCTTGAGGCCGGCACCGGAGGCCGTCGTGCCGTACATCGGGCGAAAACCGTCGGCGCCACAGCCGGCGAGCGCAGCCGCAGCGAAGGCCAGCACGAATGCCACCCCGGCAGCTCTGGCCCATCCCCTGACGAGGTGACGGGCGGATCGCGCCTCAGACCACGACATTGACGATCCTCTGCGGCACCACAATGACCTTCTTGATTGCCCGCCCCTCGATGGCGCGTACAACCGCTTCCAGTCCCAGTGCCGCGGTCTCGATCTCTTGTCTGCTGGCGGTTCGGGCAATTTTCAGCTCGTCCCGCCGTTTACCATTCACCTGTACGGCAATCGTGATCGTGTCGTCAACGAGCAAGGCGGCGTCGGGCGTAGGCCACGGGTGTTCTGTGAGCAGCGTGTTGTATCCGAGCCGCGCCCAGCATTCCTCGCCGAGGTGCGGCATGATCGGGCCGAGGCACTGAACGATGATTTCCGTGGCCTCCCTGAGCGCCCAGGGCATGCCCTCGTCCGACTTGCCGAGGGTGCCGGCCAGCGCGTTGGCCAACTCGTAGATCTGCGCCACGGCGACGTTATGGCGGAGCTGCTCGATATTGCGGCCGACGTTGGCGAGCGTCTTGTGCGCAGTGCGGCGCAATGCCTCCGCCTCGGGTCCGAAGCCCGCCGGCATGGCGGCACCCTTCTCCGCGCCCTTGTCGATAGCCTCGTTGACGAGGCGCCAGACGCGCTGCACGAGGCGACCGGCGGCCTCGACACCCGACTCGGTCCATTGCACATCGCGGTCCGGCGGGCTGTCGGAGACGATGAACCAGCGGATGGTGTCGGCGCCGTAGTGGGTGATGATGTCGTCGGGGTCGACCACATTCTTTTTGGACTTCGACATCTTCTCGACGGGGCCGATGGTGACGGGATTGCCCGTCGCGATTTCCGTGGCGACCCGCGTGACACCGTCCGGCCCGGTCGTGATCTGCACCTCGATGGGCATGAGCATGCGCCCATCGGCGGCCTTGTAGGTCTCGTGGATGACGATGCCCTGCGTGAAGACCGAGCTGAACGGCTCGTCGATGCGCAGATGGCCCGTGATCTTCATGGCGCGGGTGAAGAAGCGGGCATAGAGCAGGTGCAGGATCGCGTGCTCCTTGCCGCCGATGTACTGGTCGAC
>JAGRKR010000310.1 GCA_020442225.1 Hyphomicrobiaceae bacterium
ACTGCCTGCTGAACGGCCTGGACGACATCGGCCTGACGCTCCAGAAGGAGAAGTCGATCGCCGACTTCGAGACCAAGTCGAAGAGCGAGCATTCCTGGCTGTAGGTGCATCTGAACGAGGTGCGATTCACGGCGTGAGCCGCCCTTCGGTTGCAGGTGCATGCGATTCCGACGGCCGCGGTCAGCCGCCGGCCGTCCTGCAGCGACCGAGTTCCCAGCCGATGAGGGCCTGCTTCCGCGTCAACCCCCAGTGGTAGCCCCCAAGCGAGCCGTCTCCGCGCAGCACGCGGTGGCACGGCACGACGAACGAGATGGGGTTGCGCCCGACCGCGCTGCCGACCGCACGCGCCGCACGCGGCTTGCCGATCTCGGCGGCGAGGTCGGCATAGCTGACGGCCCGGCCCATCGGCACCTTGAGCAACGTCTCCCAGACCTTCACCTCGAAGTCCGTGCCGATCAGCACGAGCCGCACGGGCTGTTCGGCGCTCCACCGTGTCGGGTCGAAGATCCGTTCCGCATGCGGGCGGGTCGCGTTCTCGTCCTGGCGATATGACGCCTTGGGCCAGCGCTGCGTCATATCCGCCAGCACGGCTGCCCTCTCCTGCTCGTCGTCCGCGAATGCCAGACCCGCGACGCCCCTTGCCGTCGCCATGACGAGCGCCAGGCCGAACGGCGAGGGATGGAAGCCATAGGCGATCTCCAGCCCGTCACCGCCCCGCTTGACCTCGCCCGGCGTCATCGCCTCGTGCGTGACGAAGAGATCGTGCAGCCGGCCGCTGCCCGACAGCCCGACCTCGTGGGCCGCCGACAGGACGCTGGCGGAGTCCTCCAGCAGCGACCGGGCGTGGGCGTGCGTCAGTGCCTGCACGAACGCCTTGGGCGAGAGACCGCACCATTGCTTGAACAGCCGCTGGCATTGCTCGGGCGTTGCCTCGAGATGGCGGGCGAGCGCCGTCAGATCCGGCTGCTCGAGGCGATGCTCCGACAGGTATTCGATCGCCCTGCGAATGAGAGGATAGGCGTCCCGCTCGGCTGGCTGCCCGTGGTCCTCGCTGGTCATAGCCCGTTCCTGCATGGCCATGGTCTCCTCCGCCCCGCGTGAGACATCAGCGTTAGGGCGTTGGGATGCGTGCGTCGACCCGATTTCCGGGCGACCCCGGCGCCACCATGCCCTCAGATCCGCGTGCCGCCGCGATACGCATGCAGCGCCGCGCTCAATGCCGACCCGAAATCGCGCTTCTCGTCCTCCGAGAGGAAGGCTCCGACCCTGTAGGCACGACCGTGCGAGACCAGCTTGATATCCACGACCCCGTGCCGCCCCTCCTCCAGCACGACCCGCACCCAGTAGGGATTGAGCGCCACGCTGCTGGCGCGGCCGGCCGGCGAGATCCGGCTGAGGACGAGCTTATCGTCCTCGATCGCGACGACCTCCCGCAGGCGTCCAGAGCGGTAGTTCAGGCGAAAGGCGACATAGACCAGGAGCACGTCGAGGCCGAAGAAGCCCAGCACGGGCCACGCGCCCCTGAGCGCGAAAACCATGCCCGAGATGAAACTGACGGTCCCGATAACCGTCATCAGGATCAGAAATCCGCGCGGACTGAGCGATCGATTCGGGGCCAGCACCGCACGAAATCCACCGCTGTCACCATCGCGTGGTTGCTTCGCCACATCCTGTTGGTCCATGTGTCAGTGATCCCCTACCACAGTCCCGGACGCATCAATGGCCAAGACCACATCTAGCCCAGCCAGAGCGACGAAGACGCCGCCAAAGAAGGCGAGCGCCCGCGCCAAAGTCAAGCGCAGCGGGCCGGCACGACTGAGGCCGGACGATGTCGAAGCGATGTTCGCGACCTTCCAGCGCGCCAATCCCGAGCCCAAGGGTGAGCTCGAGTCCGTCAACGACTTCACGCTGCTGGTCGCCGTCGTCCTGTCCGCCCAGGCGACCGATGCCGGCGTCAACAAGGCCACGCGACACCTCTTTGCCATTGCCGACACGCCCCAGGCGATGCTCGACCTTGGCGAGGACCGCGTGCGGGAGGCCATCAAGACCATCGGGCTCTTCCGCACGAAGGCGAAGAACGTGATCGCTCTGTCGAAACGCCTCGTGGAGGATTACGGCGGCCAGGTGCCGCGCGATCGCGACGCCCTGGAGAGCCTCCCGGGTGTTGGACGTAAGACCGCCAATGTCGTCTTGAACATCGCCTTTGGCGAGCCGACCATCGCCGTCGACACACACATCTTCCGCGTCGCCAACCGCACCGGCCTAGCGGTGGGAAAGACCCCACTCGCGGTCGAGCAGGCACTCTTGAAAGTGATCCCGGAGGCCTACCGACTGCACGCCCATCACTGGCTGATCNNGATCCTGCACGGCCGCTACATCTGTCTGGCGCGCAAGCCGCGATGCCAGGACTGCATCATCCGCGCCTTCTGCCGTTTCCCGACCAAGACCGGGGACGCCTGAGACCGGCCGCGCGAGCCTCAGCCCGCCATGCCGGTCAGGCGCAAGCGGATATAGTCGAGCTGATCGAAGTTGCCGAAGCGGACCGTCAACGCGCCGCTTTCCCCCGACCCCCGCTTGATCTCGACCTTGAGCCCGAGCGCGTCGGACAGCTCCTTCTCGAAGGCGCGCGTATCGGCATCCTTCTCGCGCACCCGCCGCGTCTCGATGCGCCCCTGCCCGGCGTCCGGCAACTGCACGAGAGCCTCGACCTCGCGAACGTTGAGCTGGCGGTCGAGGATCTGCTGCGCCAGGAGCTCCGCATCGTCGCGTCCGACCAGAGGACGCACGTGGCCAGCCGTCAGGCGCCCCTCCTGCACCATCGTCTGCACCGACGGCGGCAGCTTCAGCAGGCGCAGCGTATTGGCGAGATGGCTGCGGCTCTTGCCGATGGCGTCGGCCACGCTCTCCTGCGTATAGCCGAAGCGCTCGATGAGATCGCGGTAGCCCAGCGCCTCCTCGATGGCGTTGAGGTCGGAGCGCTGGACGTTCTCGATGATGGCGTATTCGAGCGTCTGCTGGTCCGACAGGTCACGCACGATGATCGGCACCGTGTGCATGCCCGCCTTCTGGGCCGCGCGCCAGCGCCGTTCGCCAGCGACGATCTCATAGCCGGGGCCGCCGACCTCGGGCCGGACGATGATCGGCTGCACCAGCCCTTTGTGGCGGATCGAGCTCGCCAGCTCCTCCAGCTCGTCGTCGCGGAAATCACGGCGGGGATTGAGGGCGCCCGCCTTCACGAGCTCGATGGCAACGATCTTGTGCTCGCCGTCGGACGGCAGGCGCGCCTGCGGCTGCGCTGGCTCGCCGATCAGCGATGCCAATCCTCGACCGAGCCGGCTCTTGTGCAATGGCGAACTCATGCGCGTCGTCGCTCCCTTCCCCCTAGTTCCGTCGTACGCAACCCGCGCGATCAGGCCGCGCGATACTGACGCTCACGCGAGATGATCTCCTTGGCCAGCGCGATGTAGGACTGGCTCCCCGGACAATTGTGATCGTAGAGCAGCACCGGCTTGCCGTGGGAGGGTGCCTCGGCCACCCGCACATTCCGCGGGATCATGCTCTGGTAGACCTTCGAGCCGAAGAACGACCGCACGTTCGCCGCGACCTCTCGCGAGAAGGCCGTGCGGTTGTCGTGCATCGTCAGTACAACGCCCTGGATCTCCAGACGGGGGTTCAACGTACTGCGGATGCCGTCGATGGTCTCCTTGAGCTGGGAAATGCCTTCCAGCGCGAAGAACTCCGTCTGCACAGGCACCAGCACGGCGTTCGCCGCGACCATGGCGTTGAGGGTCAGGAGGTTGAGAGAGGGAGGACAATCGATCAGGATATAGGAATACGGCTGCTCGCCGTCCTTCGCGCGCTGTCCTGCCTGCAGAGCGTTGACCGCGTCACGCAGGCGGAACATGCGGCTCGCATCGCCGCCAAGCTCGCTCTCGAGGCCGACAAGATCGGAATTGGCCGGCACGATGGACAGCAGAGGCACGGCCGTCGGCTGGCTCGCCTGTGCGAGGCCGGCCCGGCGCGTCAGCACGTCATAGATGGTGATGGCGCGGGCATCGGGCGGGATGCCGAGGCCAGTGCTGGCATTCCCCTGCGGATCCACGTCGATGATCAACACGCGCTCACCGACCGCCGCCAGAGCAGTGCCGAGATTGATGGCCGTCGTGGTCTTACCGACCCCGCCCTTCTGATTGGCGATAGAGAAGACGCGGAGTGTATTCTCCGCAGCGCTGCCACTGGTCACGGCTCTAGACCTCCGGCGTTCGAGCGAGATTCCTGACGACGACGACTCGTCCTTCGGGATCGGTGCAACTCGAGCGTAGCTCCGCCTCGAAGCTCCAGACCTGGCGGGCGGCAGCCAGCTCGCCTGCCACCTCGCGGCCTTTGAGGAAGAGCCCCAAGGCACCGCCGACCAGATACGCCTGGGAAACTTCGAGGAGCCGAGGCAGCGGCGCAACCGCGCGTGCCGACACGACATCCACAGGCCCGAATCTAGCCTGAGTCGCTGGATTCTCTGCGCGCGCGTTGTGGATATCCACAGGCACACCCGTCTGGCGCGCGACCTCTCGGAGGAACGCACACTTGCGCGTGTCACTCTCCACGAGATGCACCCGGATATCGCTCCCCATCGTCAGGAGAGCCACGACAAGGCCCGGAAAGCCGGCGCCCGAGCCGATGTCGAGCCACACACGCGCCCCCTCCGGCGCCAGCGCGACGAGTTGCGCCGAATCCGCGAAGTGCCGGTGCCAGACCTCGCCGATTGTGCTCGGCGCCACCAGGTTCGTCGATTTCTGCCAGTGCACGAGGACCGAGGCATAGACCGCCAGGCGCTCGGTTGTTTCACGTGAAACAGAAAACGCCTCGGCAAAGGCTTCGGGCCCGTCGATCTGGCGGAGAGTGGTCTGCGCCGGCTTTTCCCGGGTCATGCGCTTCGGCGACCGGGCCGGTTGCGCTTCAGGTGCGCAAGAAGGAGCGTCAGGGCCGCCGGCGTCATGCCGTCGATCCGGGCCGCCTGGGCCAGCGAGTGCGGGCGGTGCAGCTCCAGCTTCTGCCGCACCTCGTTGGAGAGACTGGGCAGGCTGCGGTAGTCGATGTCGGCGGGGATCGTGGTCGACTCGTCGCGCCGCAGGGCCTCGATCTCGGCCGCCTGCCGATCGAGATAGACGGCGTAGCGGGCGTCGACCTCGAGCTGGCGCGCGATCGGGCGCGCAATCTCCGCCAACCGCGGCCAGATGGTCATCAGGCGCGCCATGTCGACGTCCGGATGGGACAGGAGCTCGAAGGCGGAGCGTCTTCGCCCGTCGCGGTTGATCTCCAGGCCGTAGCGGGCTGCTTCGCTCGGCGTGATGAGGCAAGCATCCAGGGCTTCCCGGCCGGACGCCAGCGCCTCGGCCTTCTGCCGATAGACCCGCGCGCGCTGCGAGCCGACGCACCCGAGCCCGATGCCAAGCGGCGTCAGGCGCTGGTCGGCGTTATCGGCCCGCAGACGCAGCCGGTATTCGGCGCGCGAGGTGAACATGCGATAGGGCTCGCTGACCCCGCGCGTCACGAGATCGTCGATCATCACGCCCAGATAGCTGTCAGCCCGTGAAACGACGACCTCGCCACCACGCCCACCAGCCGCCATCGCCGCGTTGAGCCCGGCCACCACGCCTTGCGCGCCCGCTTCCTCATAACCCGTCGTGCCGTTGATCTGCCCGGCCAGGAACAGGCCCGGCAATAGGGTGAGCTCGAGGGTCGGGGCGAGTTGCGTCGGATCGACGTAGTCGTATTCGATGGCATAGCCAGGCCGCAGGACCTGGACCGCCTCGAGGCCGGGGATGGTGCGGAGGAAGCTCACTTGCACCTCCTCCGGCAGGGAGGTCGATATGCCGTTGGGATAGATGACGTTGTCGGAGAGGGATTCCGGCTCCAGGAACACCTGATGCTGCTCCCGGTCGGCAAACCGCACGACCTTGTCCTCGATCGAGGGGCAGTAGCGCGGGCCGCGACCGCTGATGTGACCGCCGTACATGGCACTGCGCGCCAGGTTCGCACGAATGATGTCGTGCGTCGCTGGCGTCGTGTTCGTGATGTGGCAGGGAACCTGCGGTGTCGTGATGGCCGCAGTCAGGGCCGAAAACGGCTCTGGCGGATCGTCGCCCGGCTGTGGCTGCAGGCGTGTCCATGCGATCGTCGCGCCGTCGAGCCGCGGCGGCGTCCCGGTCTTGAGCCGCCCGAGCCGCAGGTCCAGCGATCTCAGCCGCCGCGACAACCCCAGCGCCGGCGGTTCGCCGACGCGCCCGGCCGGGATGCGCTGGTCGCCGACATGGATCATGCCGGCCAGGAAGGTGCCGGTGGTCAGCACCACCGCCCCGGCCATCAGGGTCTCGCCCGCCCCCGTGACAATGCCGACGACACGTCCGGAGGATACGACGAGATCCTCCACGGCGGCCTCCACTACGGTCAGGCCATCGGTCCCGCGGATCGCTTCCTGCATCGCGGCCCGGTAGAGGCGGCGGTCGGCCTGCGCGCGCGGCCCCTGGACGGCGGGGCCCTTGGAGCGATTGAGTACGCGGAACTGAATGCCGGCAGCGTCGGCGCATCGGCCCATCAGACCGTCGAGCGCATCGATTTCGCGCACGAGATGGCCCTTGCCGAGGCCGCCGAACGCCGGGTTGCACGACATTTCACCGACCGTGGCAAAGGCGTGCGTGACGAGGGCGACACGCGCGCCCATGCGGGCGGCGGCGGCAGCGGCCTCGCTGCCGGCATGCCCGCCACCGACGACGATGACGTCGAAACGCGCGCTCATATCTCGAGTGTAGCCTTCCTGTCCGCGTCCGGGTGCCGATGCCTGGGGCCGGAGGCGTGCTGCCCCCCCCCGCCGCGCCCCGCAATACCGACGGCTCGCCTTCTTTATCCGATGCCGTGAGATCAGGTCAAAGGGCGGCGCTCCCCGCTGATACCCTGAGGATCGAGGCGACATGGCAAAATGAGTGCCGAATGCAAATCCTGTCGCCCGTCAACTTCGAAACCTCGAAAAAATGCCGCATTTGTTTCACGTGAAACAGTTCACGGGCCGAATTTCAAAAATTACCTCGCAACACATCAAACAAATACGGTCCAGGCTACTTGCCAATGCAGAAGGAAGAAAAGATCTGGTCCAGAATGTCCTCGGGGTCGATGCGACCGGTCAGGCGGCCGAGCTCGGCAGCGGCGGCTCTCAGGTCCTCCGCCCGCAGCTCCAGATCGTCGGCCGATCCCGCGAGATAGCGCTCGAGGTGGCCGAGGACGGCGGTGAGGGCCGCGCGATGGCGGGGGCGCGTTAAGCGCGCCTCATCCTCGAGCCCGATCGCCTCCCGTGCCAGGGAGGTCAGGTGCGCGAGCACGTCGTCCAGACCGGTTCCGTCATGCACGGAGATGGCTAAGTCACAGCCACAGGCCGCGACGTTCAGCGGCGCGCGCACGAGATCGGTCTTGTTCAGCAGCTTCAGGCAGCGCGCGCGCCCGGCACGAATGGCATCCGGCACGGTCGGTTCGGGTGCGGCGGCATCGACCAGCCAGAGCACGAGGTCGGCGGCGCTGGCGCGCGCCAGCGCCCGGCGGATGCCCTCCTGCTCGACACGGCTCGCGGTATCGCGGACGCCGGCCGTATCCGTGACGATCACCGGCAACCCCGCCAGGTCCAGGCGCACCTCGATCAGGTCGCGGGTCGTCCCGGCCTCCTCGGACACGATGACGACGTCCCGCTGGGCGAGCCAGTTGAGCAGGCTGGACTTGCCGGCATTGGGCGCCCCTGCCAGCACCACCCGGAAGCCTTCGCGCAGGATTTCCCCGCCCCTGCCGGTCGCAAGCGCCGCACCGATGTCCCGGCGCAAGGCCTCGATGGCCGGCCGCACGGATCGGGCGACGGTCGCAGGCACATCACCCTCGTCCGTGAAATCGATGGCCGCCTCGACGGCCGCCCCCGCCTCGATGAGCCGTGCGCGCCATGCCTCGAGTGTCGTCGCAAGCCTGCCAGAGGCCTGCGCCAGGGCCTGCCGGCGTTGAGCAGCCGTATCGGCCTCGATCAGATCCGCCAGCGCCTCGGCGGCCGTCAGATCGAGCTGCCCGTTGACGAAGGCGCGGCGCGTGAACTCCCCCGCCTCGGCCGGTCGCAAGCCCGGCGTGGCGGCAAGCGCATCGAGCAGTCCATCGAGGATCGCCCGCCCTCCATGCACGTGCAACTCACCGACATCCTCGCCGGTGAAGCTCGCTGGCGCGGGAAACCACAGGACCAAGCCGCGGTCGAGGGGCTCGCCGCTGCGGGGATCGCTGATCAGCCGTAAGCTCGCATGCCGAGGCGGCGGCAGGGGGCCGGTCAACCGGGTCAGGGCTTCGCGCGTGCGCGGTCCGCTCAGGCGGACGACGGCCACGCCGGCACGACCGGCGCCGCTCGATACGGCGAAGATCGTCGAAGCCCCGTGATCCGCTGTCGTCAGCATGGGCCGATTGACGTTGCCGGCCGGCGTACGCCCCTCAGGTATTCATGGAGGAGAAGAACTCGCCGTTGCTCTTGGTCTGGCGCAGCTTGTCGACGAGGAACTCGATCGCATCCATCGTGCCCATGGGGTTGAGGATGCGGCGGAGCACGTACATCTTCTTGAGCTGATCCTTGGGAACCAGGAGCTCTTCCTTGCGGGTGCCGGACTTGGCGATGTCGATGGCCGGGAAGACCCGCTTGTCCGAGACCTTGCGATCGAGCACGACCTCGCAGTTGCCGGTGCCCTTGAACTCCTCGAA
>JAGRKR010000311.1 GCA_020442225.1 Hyphomicrobiaceae bacterium
CGCCGTCTCGTAGACGGCGCGCCGCTCCACCGGCGTGGCGCCGGCCGGGACGCAGATGAGAATGCGCGGCCGCCTCAAGCCCAGCACCGAGCGCGCCCGGCGGATGAACTGGCGCAACATCTCTTCCGTGGCCACGAAGTCGGCGATGACTCCGTCACGCAGGGGGCGGATGGTCTCGATGCTTTCGGGCGTGCGCCCGACCATCATCTTGGCCTTCTGGCCCACCGCCAGCACCTCGCGTCGCCCGTCGAGGGCGCGGATGGCCACGACCGACGGCTCGTCGATGATGATGCCCCGCCCCACGACGTGCACGAGCGTGTTTGCCGTGCCCAAATCGATAGCAATATCGTCCGATAATACGGACGCAATGCTGCTGCGCATCCTACTGCCGCCCCGGAGCTACACTTGCCTCGACTTGCAGCTGCCGCCGAGCGTCCCGGCATAGGCGTGCAATCGACATGCCAACCCCCACCCATGAGCAAGGCTGCCCACGACGACGGAGCATCAGTCGAGGTCGAACTTGTGCGGGAAAGCGTAAGGTATTGAAAGAAAATTGGCAATCGGATGAGGGGTGGCATGGTGACCACCCCTCGCCGTTTCAGCGATCAGGACGCCAGCATATGCCCCGGCGCCGACTTCTGACGCTTGACCAGCAGCTTGTTGAGCGCGCTCACATAGGCTCGGGCCGACGCCACCATCGTATCCGTGTCGGCCCCACGCCCGGTCACGGTGCGCCCGGCCTCCTCGAGGCGGACCATCACCTCGGCCTGGGCGTCGGTTCCTTCGGTCACGGCCAGCACCTGATAGAGCGGCAGACGCGCCTCGTGCGGCACGATGGCCTTGATGGCGTTGAAGGTTGCATCGACAGGACCGTCCCCCGTCGCCTCGCGCGTGGTCTGCACGCCGTTGACGTCCAGCGTCACGGTCGCCTTCTGCGGGCCGCCAGTGCCGGCGATGACCGTGAGCGCCACGACCTTGATGGCGTCGTCGTGGGTTGCGACCTCCTGATCGACCAGCGCCTCGATGTCCTCGTCGAACACCTGCTTCTTGCGATCGGCCAGGTCCTTGAAGCGCACGAAGGCGTCCTCGAAGGCGTTCTGGCCCAACTCGTAGCCCAGATCCTTGAGCTTCTCGCGAAAGGCATGGCGGCCGGAGTGCTTGCCCATCACCAGCGAGCTCTCTTTGAGGCCGACGCTCTCCGGCGTCATGATCTCGTAGGTCTGGTTGTTCTTGAGCATGCCGTCCTGGTGGATGCCCGACTCGTGCGCGAAGGCGTTCTTGCCAACGATCGCCTTGTTGTACTGCACGGGGAAGGCGCTGACCGCCGAGACCAGTCGCGAGGCGCGCATGATGCGCGTCGTGTCGATGCCCGTCCAATAGGGCAGCACGTCGTTGCGCGTATCGATGGCCATCACGATCTCTTCGAGCGCCGCGTTGCCGGCGCGCTCACCGATGCCGTTGATCGTGCATTCCACCTGCCGCGCCCCGCCCCGCACGCCGGCGAGAGAGTTGGCCACGGCCATGCCGAGGTCGTTGTGGCAATGCACCGAGAAAATGGCCTTGTCGGCGTTCGGCACGCGCTCGCGCACCATCTGGAACATGGCCATGTACTCTTCCGGCACGGTATAGCCGACCGTGTCCGGCAGATTGATGGTGCCGGCTCCCGCCTTGATCGCCGCCTCGACGCAGCGGCAGAGGAAATCGTGATCCGTACGGGTTGCGTCCTCGGCCGACCACTCGACATCGTCGGTGTACTTGCGGGCGTGCGCGACGCTGCGCGCCACGGCCTCGATCACGGCCTCCGGCTCCATCTGCAGCTTCCACTTCATGTGGACGGGGCTCGTGGAGATGAAGGTGTGGATGCGCGAACGCCTGGCGTGGCGCACGGCATCGGCGCAGCGATCGATGTCCTTGAGTCCGGCACGCGACAGCCCCGCGACGACGGCGCGCTTGGTCACCTTGGCGATCTCGGTCACGGACTCGAAGTCGCCGTTCGAGGCGATCGGGAAGCCGGCCTCGATGACGTCGACGCCCATGTCGTCGAGCAACTCGGCGACCTGCAGCTTCTCCTCGAGCGTCATGGAAGCGCCGGGCGACTGCTCGCCGTCCCGCAACGTGGTGTCGAAAATAATGACACGGTCCTTGGGATCGTGTTTCGCCTTGGCGGTTGCCGGCTTCTCGCTATCGGTCATGTCGGTCGTTCCTTGGATGTGCGGACGGGCTGACTGCCCCAGTGCCTGTGGCTGGTTTCGGGATGGTCCGTCTATCCCCTGAGCGCCGCCCCCGGTTCAACCGGAGCAGTCGAGGCTCAGGGGCACATAAGGAGCAGGGCAAGCAGGCGCTTGGTGCACGCGCGTCCGGCGCCTCGACGCAATGCTGCGGAGGCGGCCTTCCGATCATCGATGATACGGCTCGCAGAAATCATCTGCCGGATCTTTCACTGGCGCGTTCCGCCCCATAAGCCACAGCCCCGCGGCGAACGCAAGTGTGCTGCTACACCACTCTGACGTCCGGGCGTTGCGATTGCGTTAACTCAAACCTCGAGGTGTCCGGACGCGACGCGCACAGCATGGCCGCCGATGCGCACGCCGTGCAATTTGCCCGCCTCGATATCCATGGAGAGGACGATGCGGCTCGGCCGCCCCATCTCGAGCCCCTGCTCCACCATGCGCTTGTGATGACCGTCCGGCAGGTCGTCGAAGCGATGCACCACGCCGGCCAGCCCGACCACGGCAGACCCCGTTGCGGGATCCTCGGGCACGCCGACATCGGGCGCGAACATGCGCGCATGGAAGGCCGCACCCGCGTGCACCGTCTGGCGGCAATAGAGAAACGCGCCCATGGCGCTCCCCTTGGGGAACGCCTCGCCCCAGTGACCGGCGACGATCTCCGCCTTCGAGATGGCCTCGAGGCTCGACACCGGCACGAAAATGCAGGAATTGCCCGACGAAAACGCGCTCGGCCGATGGTTCTCGAAACCGATCTCGGTCGGCAGCAGGCCGAGGGCCGCTGCTATGCGCTCGACGGTCGAGGGATCGGCCAACGGCTGCGGCAGCCGCGGGGCATCGAACTCGGCGAAGGGCGCCTCGGCCGCGCGCAGGCGAACTCCGACCCGGACCCGACCGATCCCCTGCTCCAGAACCACGATGGCGTCGCGCTCGTGTTCGCCGGCCGGCGCGCGCAATCCGGCGAGCAGCACCGCCGTCCCGACGGTCGGGTGCCCTGCGAACGGCAACTCGGCCAGCGGTGTGAAGATGCGCAGGCGTGCGGAGTGTGCGGGGTTCTCGGCTTTCAGGACGAACACCGTCTCGGACAGATTGAACTCCCGCGCGATGCTCTGCATCACCGGCGTATCCAACGCGTCGGCAGCCAGCACCACGGCCAGCGAATTGCCGCCGAAACGCTGATCCGTGAAAACGTCCAAGGTATGGAATTCCAGCCGCATCGACACCCCTGCGCCAAGATGAAAGCCGCACTCTGCCGTATCGCCGCAGTAACGCCAAGCATTCCGTACATCGGGGTCCCTCGGCGGCGGGTGAACGGCCACTGCTGCGCTATTCTCCGAAAGATTGTGGCACCGACGCCACAACCAGAGGGGCGCATGCCTGCGCGCCTCTCCACCATGGCAACCTATTGGTTTTGCGCCATTTTGCATGCGATCCGCCAACGCCGCTTCGTGTCTCAGGTCTTCGCGGAGGCGGCCGCATGGCTGTGCACTCCAATCTTCCGGACACAGGTTCCGGAGCCGCGAATCAGGTATCCACAGAGCACTTGGAGTTCCGGGTCGGACCACGTCACGCCAGTACCGAACCCTCAGAGATACCTTTGACGCATTCCTAAGGGGACAGGTGGGACATGATGTCTTTGAAGAAACTCGCTACGGCCTGCGCTGGCGTCGCCATTGCGGCCTGCATCTCGACGGCTCCGGCTCAAGCGCAAGGCAACTGGAGCGGCTTCTATTTCGGCGGTAGCGTCGGCGCTGCCTGGGGTGGCGTCGACTACACGAAGAGCTTTCCGGGCTTCCCTGCGTTCACCGAAAACTTCGGCCATGACGTCAGCGACGTGATCGGCGGCGGCCATATCGGCATCCAGCACCAGATGGGCCAGTGGGTCCTCGGCGCCGAAATGGCTCTGAGCGGCGTCGGCATGGACAGCAAGATCACCTATGCACTGCAGCCTCCGGCCTTCGAGCGCGCGGACGTCAACTGGCTGCTCGCGATCACCGGTAAGATCGGCTACACCTGGGATCCCAAGTGGCTGGTCTACATGAAGGTCGGCTACGCCTCGGCCAACGTCACTGCGCATCTCTTCCGTCCCGACAACGGCGTCGTCGAGATTGGCGGCACGGAGCGTGAGCATGGCTGGACGATCGGCGTCGGCCTCGACTATCGCCTCACCGAGCACGTCGCGCTGGGCCTTGAGTACAACTACTACGGCCTCTCCGGCGACGACCGTCAGGCGCGTCTCAGCAACGGCAATCCGATCAACACGACGAACCTCGATGCAGACATTCACGCCGTGACGGCGCGTCTGACCATCCTGTTCGGCCGTCGCGCTCCGGTGGTTGCTCCGCCGCTGAAGTAGTGACGCGCACGACGCATTCGGCACTGTCGTTTGCGGCTCGAGATGAGAAGGCTCCGGTGAAATGCCGGGGCCTTTTCCTTTGCAGCGATGACTTGGCACGACTACGTGAAGACTCGTGCAGCTCGATGCCCTCACGCATCGTCAGGGGGTGCTGGGCAACTCCTCCCGTTTTGTAGGCTTCTCGACCTAACACTCCCTGCGAGACTATCCGATCTCTGGAATTCTGTGACCACAGCGCCACAGGCTGCTCTGCCTGTTTCCAAGTCACAAACCCCCGCTAACCCGCGGTATTATCGGCGAATTCCCTCTCCACTGCTGATTTTCTCGGCACCTTGTGCTCGCGTCTTGCACTTGTCGCCGAGTTGCTTGGCCATTCAAGCCCGCGGCGCTAGACTGCCTCTATCGACGACTTGCGTGGAGAGCGCGTTCCGTTGTGTCATCCGGCGCTGACTTAGTCGGGGGGCCTCTCGGGGGACGATTGTTTTTGAGGACAGGTGGGACATGAGGATGATGCGTAAGGTTCTGGCAGCGTGCGCAGGTGTTGCTCTTGCAGCCTCCGTCGCCGCAGCTCCGGCCCAGGCACAGCGTAGCTGGAGCGGTTTCTATTTCGGTGGCAGCGTTGGTGCTGCCTGGGGGAATGTGGATTACACGAGGGCGTTCCCCGGTTTTCCTGCATTTACCGAGAACTTCGGCCATGACATCAGCGACGTCATCGGTGGTGGTCACGTCGGCATCCAGCACCAGATGGGCCAGTTCGTGATCGGTGCCGAGGCGTCGCTGAGCGGCATCGGCATGGACAGCAAGGTCGGCTATGCCTTGCAGCCGCCCACTTTCGATCGCGCGGACGTCAACTGGCTGCTCGCTGTCACCGGCAAGATCGGCTTTGCGTTCAGCCCCCAGTGGCTCTTTTACGTCAAGGGCGGCTATGCCTCTGCCGACGTCACGGCCCACCTCTTCCGGCCTGACAACGGCGTCGTGGAGCGTGGCGGCACCAAGCGCGAGCACGGTTGGACGGTCGGCGCAGGTCTCGACTATCGCCTGACCCAGCACGTGGTGCTCGGCGTCGAGTACAACTACTACACGTTCGACGGCGACAACCGCGTGGCTGCTCTCTCGAACGGCAACCCGATCACGACAACGAACCTCGACACCGATATTCATGCGGTGACGGCTCGTTTGACGATCCTGTTCGGTCGGCGCGCACCTGCGGTAGAGCCGCTGAAGTAGCGGTAGCTCGCCAGCCGCTTCCATACCGAACGAACTAGAGACGAAGAATAGGCCCGGGGTCACCTGGGCCTATTCGTTTGTGAGCAGATGACGCCAGCATTCTGAGGATCGGATCTTTAAGGGCCTCTGCGCGACTTGAGATTAGCGTATTACTCATGCCGATGTGCCCTTCGGGTAACATAATTACTGGAATACTCTGTTTGCTTCCTGCCCAGTTACCTCATTGCGAAGACGTATGTTTCCGAGATCACTTCACTTTCCTCCCGCCTACGGACTATCATCTTTGCTTGCTTCCGGGAACTTCTTGGTCGCGGGTCGTGAAGCGGATATGATCCACTTTCGTGTTGGCGTGTTGGCAAGCTACGGGTCGCCCAACGGCAAGACGCCGAAATGGGCACGGGGGATGACTCTAACTCAACAATAGGTGGGAATATGGGTGCGATGCGGAAGGCGATGGCCGCGTGTGCCGGCTTAGCACTTTCGGCCATGGTTGCAGGCGCTCCGGCACCGGCTCAGGCGCAGACGGGCTGGAGCGGCTTCTATGTCGGCGGCAACGTTGGCTGGGTTGGGACCAACTTTGACTGGACATTCGACCCGTCGCTTGCACCCTTCCAGGATCGTTATTCGCTCTCTGAGAACAATGGCATCGCTGGCGTCCATGCCGGCGTGCAGTTCCAATGGAACAAGATCGTCATCGGCGCCGAGATTGGGCTGAGCAGTACGGCGGCGTTCGGTCGCGATTTCGTCCGTCAGCCCATTCCGCCGGCTGGCGTCAACCCGCTGACGGACGTGGCCGCTCGCATGGGGCCGATCTTCACCATAGGGCCGCGTCTGGGCTGGGCGGTCAACAACCGCTGGCTCGTGTTTGTCAGTGGCGGTTACGCAAACCTGACGATTGCCTCCCAACTGGTCAACCAGGTGAATGGGGTTCCGTTCTTCCCTTCGAGCCGACGCCATGACGGCTGGTACATCGGCGGCGGTGTCGAATACGCGCTGACGGATCTCCTGGTCCTGGGCGTCGAGTACCAACACCTCGAGTTCAACCGGCTGCACCACTGCGATCTGCCCTGCGAGCTCAACCTTGGCGGCTATCGCCGGATCAATGCAGACACAGACATCGTCCGCGCGCGCCTCAGCCTGAAATTCGGCCGCCGCGATTCGCCGATCGAGCCGCTGAAGTAGGCTGATTTTCGTTTCCAGTGGGCCCGTCCGCGGCCACTGCCAATTTGGGCCGCACCTGCTGCATGTAGGTGCGGCCCTTCTCATTCTGGTTCGCCGCGCGACAGCCAGGCGGACCATGACGCCACAGCGCCCCTCGGCGTTCACTTATATTTCAAAGCCTTACAGATCATTTGATCGGCGCGCCCCGAGGTTTGCCGCAGAACCTCCACACCGGCGCCGGAATTCGGACCGTTAATGTCCTGAGCCCACCGAGCCTCACCGCCTGCGCATCGGCGCCTCCAGGCTCCTCTTGAGCGGTTCGATGCAACAGGGCTCGGATCTGCCACGCGACACGATATGCGTCGCCGGTCACTCTGCCGGCGATGTCCGGGAAGGCCGCACGGGACCCCGCGTTCCGTGTCGGTCGTCGGCGAAGGGGTCGTTCCTCCGTACCGCCACACCTCCCTCCCCGAAACGGGGGGATGGCCCCTTCGGTGACCAAGCGCCCCAGGTGACGGTATCGCCAAGCTCGCGCGGTGCCCCCGCGCGAGGGTGTGAATTCGTCAACCGATACAAGAGCTCGTCATTGCCAAAAGCCCGGGCGGCTTGCTAGTGTATACGCACTCTCCGACGGAGTCCCGTCCGGCTGGAGGGGATGCATGCCCGCCCGATCGATCGTCGATCTCGTGCGTGCATGAGATGTGCGGTCTGGGGCTGGGCAATGGCAGGCTGGCTTCGCAGCGTCGTTCTGTGTGTGCTCGCTGTCGCGGGTTCCGCCGCCGCTTTGGCTGGCGAGGTGAGCGAGCGTTCCTTCGCCTCTTCCCTGCTCGGCCGTCCCTACCAGTATTCGGTCTATCTCCCGGACGGCTACGCGAGCGACACGCGGCATTACCCCGTTCTCTATCTCCTGCACGGCGCGGGCGGCGATCATCGCGCCTGGGCGAAGCGTGGCGACATACGCCGCATCGCCGACCAGCTCATTGCCAGCGGCGAAATTCCGCCAGCGATCATCATCATGCCGGGATGCCCGGGCTGCTGGTGGGTGGACGGCGCGCGTGAAAGTGGCGAACGGGCGTTCTGGGAAGAGCTGCTGCCGCACGTCGCCCGGACATTTCGTGTGATCGACAGGCGGGAAGGCCGCCTCGTCGCGGGGCTGTCGGCCGGCGGTTTCGGCGCGGTCCGCTTCGCCTTCAAGTACCCCGACAGGATCGCGGCCGCCGCTGCACTCAGCCCCGCCATCTATAGCGCGCTGCCGCCCTCGCGCTCGGCCGCCCGCAAGCAGCACGCCTTCATGACCATGGACGGCACCTTCGACGCCGGCGCCTGGAAGACCGCGAACTACACCAACCTCATCGACGGCTATTTTGCCCAGCCGTATCGCGTGCCGCTCTATCTCTCGTCGGGCGATCACGATCGCTTCGGCATCGCCTTCGAGACGGCGATGCTGTTCCAGCACCTCTTCAGGCGGCAGCCCGACAAGGTCGAGTTCCGCGTCATCGACGGCGGCCATAGCTGGAAGGTCTGGTGCGCCTCAATCGTCGGCGCCATGCGCTACATGTTCAAGTTCGCGGCCAGGCCGGGCGACCCAGCTTCCCCTCCGTACCCCTCGACCGTTGCTGGCGCCCTGGCCGCGCCGACCGTCGCCGCCAGCCGGCGGCTCACGGCGCCACTGGACACCACCGCCGATCCCCACTGAGCGATGGCCGATCGCGCCTTATCACCGGCCAAGGCTGTGAGCCATGCCCCCAGGGCGGGCGCGCCGGGCTTCCACCGGCAGCGCGGGCCGGCAAGCCAGCAGCCGCCTTCGACCAACGCGCCACGCACGTCCACCGAAGGCGGCGCGAGCTTCAGAGGCAACCCGTGATCGTGGAGCCGCACTTCACGTAGCTGATGGCGTCCCAGGCGCAGCAGGGCTGCTCCTTCTTGCACACCCAGGCACGCCGCTCACCCGACGGGAAGCGATAGCGGCAGACTTTCTCGCCCTTGCCCGCCTTCACGGCCCGCGGCTTCGCCTTCGCGGCCTTGGCCGGGGCCTTCTTCGCCGCAACCTTCTTCACCGGCGCTTTCGCCTCCTGCGCCCCTGCGCCAGCCGGAGCCAACGCGAGTGCCACGGCGCACGCCAGAATGGCCAGAGCTTTCATGATGATCCTCCTCAAATGACAAGTGCCGGGGGTGATTATGCCCCCGGCACCCGCATCGGCCTATAACCGTTGAGCCTCAGTTCTTGCTCTTATCCACCAGAGCGCGCTCGGCGATCCAGGGCATCATACCGCGCAGCTTGGCGCCGATGTCCTCGATGGAATGCGCGTCGTTCATGCGCCGCGTCGCCTTGAAGCGCGGCTGGCCGGCCTTGCACTCCGTCATCCAGTCGGAGGTGAACTTGCCGGACTGGATGTCGTGCAGGATCGCCTTCATGGCGCGCTTGGTCTCGGG
>JAGRKR010000312.1 GCA_020442225.1 Hyphomicrobiaceae bacterium
GGGTCGCGCTCTATCTCGCGGGCCGGGCCCGCTCGACCGAGCCGCCGCGCCGGACAGCCCCGGCGTCTCGGCCCGGACGGGTCACGATCACTCCGCCGGGGTTCCCCCATTTGGGGATAACCGGTCGTAGCGCGCCCCCGGATGCTATCATGAGGGCATGACCGACCATGTCCGACAGGGACAGACAGAGGCCGACATCATTCAGGGCCAAGCGCCCCTCGTGACGCTCGATGTCGTCAGCCACCGCTTTGCGGCAGCGGGCCTCCCCCGCTCCATGCGCACCCTGCAGCGCTATTGCGCCAATGGCACGCTGCTCTGCGTCAAGGAGGTGACCGAGACCGGCGACACCTACTTCGTCGTCGAGACCTCGATCGAGACGGCCATCATCGCGCTCAAGCAGCTCCATGCCGCCAAGAGCGGGCTTGGTCAGGCCGCGACCGAGCCCGCCATGGCGGGCCCTGTCGCCCTCACCAAGGCGCCATCCGTTAGCGGCGACGGCGACGGACACCGTCCGACAGCGTCGGACGCGGACGCCGAGGCCGCGCTTGAGCGCCAGGCCGCGTCCGCCCCCGATATGACGGGCCATGTCGCCCTCGTCGCGGAGCGCCTGGCCGAGAAGGATGCCGAGATCGCCTTCCTGCGCGAGGAGCTGATCGACCGGCGCGGCCAAATCAAGGACATGAAGGGCATCATCGACGGCCAGAACCAGCTCCTGGAGGCGATCCAGACCAACGTCGCGCCGATCTTCAAGGCGCTGGCTGCGACCGTCGAGGCCAAGCGCATCGATCTCTCGAGCGATGCCGTGCCCCGTCCCGCCGACGCCCGGGACGGGCAGGGACGCGTGCCGCATGTCGCCGAGGCAGGGGAGGCGGGCGCCGGCCTCACGGACCGCCACGGCTCGCCAGAGACGCGGTATTTGTGATAATATTCAAGGGTATGGCATCGCTGTCGCTCGACACCTACAAGACCATCACGCTCCTGCAGCAGCAGGGCTATTCCAAACAGCAGGCCGAAGGCTTCGTCGCCGTGCTGCAGAGCGCCGATCTCGCCGATGTGGCAACACGCGCCGACATCGCCGCCCTCAAGGACGAGATCGCCGGCCTCGACCGCACGCTGCAGGCCGGACGGGTCGAGATGTACAAGGTGGCCGCCGCCCAGACGCTCGTCATCATCGGCGCCGTCGCCGCCTTGGCGCAGGCGCTTTGAAACGAACCTATGCTTTCCCTCTTCAGCTCCAACCCGCGGCAGGTGTCCATCGAGGAACGCATCCTCGCCATGAGCGAGCACACCATCCGCACCAGGATCCCCGACAAGCTGCGTGAGACCGGCCTCTTCACCGAGGACGAGATCGCACACGCCGTCGCCTGGCTCCTCGAATACCGCCAGCTGCATCATCTCGACGTCATCGAGTAGCCGAGACCGCGCCCGTCGGGTGAGACCGCCAGCCCCTTGGCCGCGCCGGCCGACCTCGCTCGGCGGATTGTGCGCCCCTCGAGATCCGGCTCAACAGAGCCATGCCCTGCCGGTTCGTTCGGTTCATGGATATTGTGCGAACCAGTGGCGGGCGCTCACCTGCTGCCTTGTCCCCGGCCGCCGCCAGAGGGCGTTCCGGCCGGTGCTATACTGAAGCCAATGAGACAGATCCGCGAGCCCCTGGCCGATCGCTATCGCAACATCATCCTCGAAGGCTTCGATCCGGTTGCTGCCGGCGGCTTTACCCAGGTGCCCAATGTCATCCTCAAATCCACCGATCTCAGCGTCGGCGCCAAGCTCGCCTACGCCATGCTGCTGTCCTACGCCTGGCAGAACGACTTCTGCTTTCCCGGTCAGGAGACGCTCGCCGAGGACATGGGGGTCTCCAAGCGCAGCGTCATCTCCTTCATCAAGGAGCTCAGCGCCACTGGCCATGTCAGCGTCAAGCGCCAGGGCCTCGGCCGCGTCAACGTCTACACGCTGCATGCCAAGATCAGCCGCAAGACGCGGTAGCAGGAACTCCAGAAGTGCAAAATTTGCACTTCAAGAGATGCAAAATCTGCACCACAGGATGTGAAATATTTTCACTTCACTCTATATAATTATACACATGGAAGAATACTCATTTCAATCATACTCATTTCTCAATAAAGACAAGCAATCCGTATTGCACCACATCTTCCAGAGTTGTCAAATACCCTGCCCTTTCTGACCCCAGACACGAGAAGACCGCCCCGAAGGGCGGCCTTCCCCGTTCCGTCAAGAAGAGCTTCCGCTCACGAAGTCAAGTTGCTCAAGTCGCGCTTGGCCAAGCGCTCCTCGATCCACGCCTCCACCTCGGCGAGCAGCCACGCGACCCGGTTCTGGCCCAGCCGCAACCGCTTCGGGAATTGGCCTGCCTTCTCCAGCCGCGCGATGTGCTGAGGCGAGTACTTCACGAGTTTGGTCAGCTCCTTCTTGTCGATCAGCTGCTTGGGATGTGACATCGGAGTCTCCTGTTGAACGGAGCATCCGGATGCCCCAGCCTCGGCGCTAACCGAGCCCAAATGGGCACAGATGACTCTAGGCGCGAATCGCCGAAAGGACAAGATTCACATCGCTGAACATAGGTGAACATTTGCAGCGACGAGCAGGAGGAGTGGCCACTGCGTCTTGCTGTCACGCGACATGGAAAACTGCC
>JAGRKR010000313.1 GCA_020442225.1 Hyphomicrobiaceae bacterium
GCGGCGGCGGGTCTCGGTCCCGCCGACCTGTTCCAGGCTGCCGACAACGCGCGCGACAAGGGCAGCCCGCTGGGCGTCACGAAGGCGGTGCTCGCCGACCGCGTCGAATGGCTGTCCGACGAGCACGAGACGGACATTCCGCTGGACAAGGACACGGCGAGCCACCTCCTTCTGGTTTCATCCATCGAGCTGATGAAGTACCCGCTGTCCGTCGTCGCCATGGCCAAGCTGCTCAACGCCGCGGGTGTCGATTGGACGCTTTCGTCGGAGGGTTACGAGTCCACGAATTTCGGCTTCCTCTCCGGAAAGCCCGATATCGCCAAGATCATGCTGACGCGTATCGCCACCGCGGCGGAGAAGGTCGGCGCAAAGACGGTGATCGTGCCGGAATGCGGCCACGCCTTCGGAGTGCTGAGGTGGTCGGGCGCCAACATTCTCGGCAGGCCGCTGCCGTTCACCGTCACGCATATCACGGAGTTCCTGGCCGGGCTCGTGCAGGGCGGCCGGCTGTCCTTCAAGCGCGTGGACACGCCGATGACCTATCACGATCCCTGCCAGATCTCCCGGCGTGGTGGCGCGACGGATTCCGCCCGCGTGCTTCTCGCGGCGGTCGCCGACGATTTCCGCGAGATGAAGCCGACCGGGAACTACAACTGGTGCTGCGGCGGCGGTGGTGGTGTGCAGGCCATGAGCCGGGCGGCCGACGTGCGCCACGAGGTCTTCCGGATAAAGATCGATCAGGTTGCGGAGACCGGCGTCGATACCATGGTCTCGGCCTGCTCGAATTGCCGCCTTACCATGGATGAGAGCAAGACCGCTCTGAGCTGGCCAGGCACACTCGAGAGCCTGGTCGAGTTGCTGGCCGAGAACGTGGAGACGAAAACGCCGACGCAGACGTGAGCTGCGCCGGCGGTGACGCGGCGGCCTGCCTGTCGCCTCACTTCCGGCTCGTCGCCGCTCAGGCCTCCATGCGCCGACGGTTGCGATCGGCCAGGATCGGCCGAACCATCTTCTTGAAGCGCCACGCTTCCTCGTCGTGCAGATAGCCCGAGAGGCAGAACGAGTGGCAGCCGATGTCGATGTACTGCTGCAGCACGTTCGCGCACTGCTCGGGGTTGCCGACGATGCAGATTCCGGCTCCCGGTCTTGCGCGCGTCAGGCCTGACCACAGGTTGGGGGCGATCAGATCGCCCATCGTCTGACGCAGCTCGCGCACGCGCTGGTTGGCGACCGACTCGGCGTAGTGCGTATTGATGTACTGCTCGCGCTCGGTCGTGATGTTCTTCACAAGGTTGTGGGCCGCCTCCCAGGCGTCTTCCTCCCGCTCCCGGCAGACGAGCTGCAGGCGCATGCCGAATCCGAGCTCGCTCTCGCGCCCGTATCTGGCGGCCCGCGCGCGAAGGTCCTTCATGTTCGCCGAGATCCGCTCGATCGTGTCGCCCCAGAACAGATGCACGCTCGAGTGCTTGGCCGAAAGCTCTGCCGCCTGCTCGGAGCCGCCCCCGAGATAGAATTTGGGAAACGGCTTCTGCAGTGGCGGCGGGACGGCCTCCGCACCCTTCAGTGTGTGGTACGCCCCCTCGAAATGCGTCGGCGTTCCGCCCGAGGTCCACAGCTTCTTGAGGATGGTCACCTCCTCGTCCATGATCTCGTAGCGCTGCGCCTTGTCGAGCTTGATGCCCTCGGCCTTGCTCTCGATCTCGCTCTGACCGGCGATCAGGTTGATGCAGATGCGTCCGCCGCTGATCTGGTCGAATGTGGCGATCATCTTGGCCAGCAGCACCGGATTGATGTAGCCGGGCTTGGCGGCCACCAGCATCTTCATCTTCTTGGTGCGGCCCACCATCATCGCGCTGATCATCCAGGCGTCCCAGCATTCGTGGCCGACCGGGACCAGCAGGTACTCGAATCCGGAGTCCTCCGCCGCCTTGGCGACGCGCTCGTACATCTGCGGGCTCGGCGGCACCTTCTGGGGTATACCGTAGTCGTCGGTATCGCCTCGCGAGGGGAGAAACCATCCGAACTCGAGTGCCTGCATCTGTCGTCCTCCTCCTGATGCGCGCGAGCCTAAGCTCGTGTCCGAGCCGAGTTTGCGATGTGGCCCAACGGCGCCAATTGCACGGTCTGGGGGATTGATAACCTTTGTCACGCAATTCGTCACCGGTGAATTTCGGGTCGCGGCCCGCAAGAGGCGCGCCGGACCTGCGAAGCAGTCTCAGGGATAAGCCGCGACGGCGCGGGGGGCGTCCGGGATGGCCTTGCGCCGGGCAGGCGCCGCCGCTAGGAGTGCAGGTCGATTGACGACCATCAGGACGAGCGTAGGGGGAGGCGCAGGTGAGCAATCAGATGACCGAGGCCCAGGGAGAGGCCGTGCGGGCGGCTGTGCGGGGCCGCCGCTCGGTGCGCGGCTTCCTGCCGACGCCGGTGGCGGAGGCGACGATCCGGACGATCCTCGAGGAGGCGGCGCGCGCGCCCTCGGGCACCAATTCGCAGCCTTGGTTCGTGCACGTGGTGACGGGCAAGGCGCGTGATCGTCTCTCGACAGCGGTGCTCGAGGCTGCTCGCCAGTCCAACAGCAGCTCCGAGTATGCCTATTTCCCCGACGATCCGGGCGAGCCCTACCTCAGCCGACGTCGGAAGGTCGGGTTCGATCTCTACGCCCACTATGGCATCGATCGCAAGGACATGGAGGGGCGGACACGCGCTGCGCTCAAGAACTTCGAGCTGTTCGGCGCGCCCGTCGGCCTCTTCTTCTCCATGCACAAGCGTATGCTCTACGGCTCCTGGCTGGACCTCGGCATGTTCATGCAGAACGTGATGATCCTGGCCCGGGCGCACGGCCTCGAGACCTGCCCTCAGCAGGCGTGGTGCCGCTATGGCGCGGTGCTGCACAAGGTGCTCGGCATACCCGACGACCGCGTCGTCGTCTCCGGCATGTCGCTGGGCTACGAGGATCGAGCCGCCCCTGCCAACGCCCTCGTGACGGAGCGCGAGCCCGTCGACGGTTTCACGGTGTTCGTCGGCGACTGAAAGGGCCGCAAACGCGGCGCGCCCCGGGCAGGCGGGGGCAATCAGCCCGCCTGCTGCTCCATCAGGGTCCCGGCCCAGGCGCCACGCCGCTTGAGGTTGGCGCGATATTCCTCGGCGAAGTTGTCCGGCA